>NZ_JFYL01000005.1 GCF_000632455.1 Acinetobacter sp. Ver3 | reverse complement strand
CACCACCCAATCTCGAAGAGATTTAGAGAAACCAATTATGGTCGAGGTAAAATACCGTATAGCATCATATGGACTGTATGCTCAATGGTACGTTGATACATGGTGCGATTGCGCAAGGTTTTTCCCGTTACCATTTCAGTTTGGGTGCTAAAATCAGCATAGTTTTGTGTGATACCCCAAAGGTTAATAATTAAAACCTCAGCATCGATCTTGTCTGATATTTTGCCTTGCTCTTGCCACGTGGAAATGACTTTAGATTTGCGTTTGAAGAGTTTTTTTAATGGGCCTTTCAAAATTGGCAGGATATGTGGTGCGCCTTGGATAATTTCTAAAGCAAATAATTTTGATGCCTTATGTTGAGTACGGGAAACCTCAATCTTTTGCATGAGATATTGCGTGATCGCTTCAGCAGGCTCTAAATCAGCTTCCAACATTTGCAGTGGAGCTAACCATTTTTGCATGACAGTAGTCAGCACTTCGACATAGAGCGCTTCTTTATTTTCATAGTAATAGAAAATATTCGATTTGTGCATTTCCGCGAGTTGTGCAATTTCATCTAAGCTTGCACCACTAAAACCATACACAGAAAACACATCTAATGCAGCAGCTAAAAGCTGTTGACGTTTTTGCGTACTCTTCTTTTGTTCCATCTCGTCAGTAAATTATAAAAAGGAACCTCAAATTGTACGGCAAAACGTGCGATTTGTGCACAAGGATTAGGGCATTTGCAAAAGAATATGAAGAATAATTGTGTAGTTAAGTGATAAAACTAATAATAAGACACATGTACAATTTATTTGATAAACAAATACATATTACTCATGTGGGAAATGCTGATCGAGAATATCTTTTAATTTAATTAAAAAAAGCCATTTATCAGTACGAAAAGTGTCTAATTTTCCGACGAAAATTAGACACTTCCATTTACCTTATTCAACAATTCAGAATGTCATATTTTGTATCGCTTAAGTTGAAAGTACGGCTTCTAAAACTTGTTGTTCAAGCTCTGCAAATTTGACATTTTTTTGTCGCGGTCGTGGTAAATCTACTTTGAACTGATGTGCGATATGACCTTTATCGAGCAAAATAATACGATCTGCTAACTGGACTGCTTCACTGACATCATGTGTCACTAAGATGGTGGTGAAGCCTTGTTCTAACCATAGTTTCTCGATTAGATTTTGCATGTCTAAACGCGTAAGCGCATCTAAAGCCCCCAAAGGTTCATCAAGTAATAGTATTCGAGGGGTATGAGACAAGGCACGTGCTAGCGCTGCTCGTTGACGTTGTCCACCTGAAAGTTGTGCAGGCCAAAGTTCAGCTTTTTCATTTAAGCCAACTTTTTCCAATAATGCTTCAGCCTTATCATGCTGGGATTTATCTAAGCCCAATTGCACATTTTTTAAAATGCTTTTCCATGGTAATAGGCGAGGATCTTGGAACATGACGCGGATGTCATCAGCGGTAATACCTTCACGAAAGTTCAGTGCAGATTTAAATTTAATCTCACCATAACTCGGTTGTTCTAAATCCGCGATTAACCGTAACAACGTACTCTTACCACAGCCACTTCGACCCACAATGGCAACAAATTCACCAGGTTCTATATGTAGGTCTAAATCCTCTAATACTTTAACTTTGCCATAGAACTTGTGCAGTTGTTCAAGATTGATTTCTGCACCGATCTTTTGTGGAGCTGATCTGGCATGATCTGGAATGACATGTTCATCAGCGAGATTTGAAATACTTAAATCAGTCATACGCATTCCTATTTTTGATAGCCTGGATGCCAGCGTAATAAATATTTTTCTAAGGCAACCGCGAGTACATCCGCTAATTTACCAAGTAGGGCATACAGTAGAATCCCAACTAAAACGACATCTGTTTGTAAAAATTCACGCGCATTCATGGTCATGTAGCCAATTCCAGCTTGTGCTGAGATGGTTTCAGCCACAATTAACAGAACCCAAACTAAACCTAGTGCGAAGCGCAAACCAACTAAAATGGAAGGAAGAGCACCTGGTAAAATAATTTCTTTATATAACTGCCAGCGTGTTAAACCATAACTCTTGCCCATCTCGATCAGCTGAGGATCTACAGATCGGATACCGTGATACGTATTGATATAAATTGGGAAAAACACGCCAATCGCGACCAAAAATAATTTGGCAGATTCGTCAATTCCAAACCATAGAATCACCAATGGAATTAAAGCTAAAGCTGGAATATTACGGATCATTTGTAGGGTCGTGTCGAGTAACGTAGAGGCTACTTTAGATGAGCCATTTAACAATCCTAAAAATAATCCTAAGCCCCCACCAATCAGCAAGCCAATCAGTGCACGTCCCGCACTGACTTGGACATGTGTCCACAGTTCACCACTAAGCAATAGATGCCAAAAAGCCAAAACCACTGCGGTTGGAGCAGGCAAGACACGGCTTTCTAAAATGCCAGTGACTGAAGCAAGTTGCCAAATCACAATAAGAAAAATGGGTACTAACCAAGGCAACAAACGTTGCCCCAGTTGTTTGATTCCTCGAGAGAGAAAACCTTCAGCTTTAACCTCCTTGGTTTTACTCAACACGATAGAATGTTTTTGAGTTTTATCTACCGCTGTTGTCATGCCGGCTCCTGAACCTGATCTCCTTTTTTATTTTCTTCAGGAGTATAGTTATTCGCGACAATCTCACCAAAAGGACCAGTCAGATTAGGTTGAGTCAGTTTTTGGCGTGTTTCTAATGGCAGAAGAGGGAATACCAATTCAGCAAAACGAATTGATTCTTCAAGGTGCGGATAACCCGAGAAAATAAAGGTATTAATGCCTAAATCTGCATATTCTTGAATACGTGCCGCCACAGTTTCAGGGTCACCTACTAATGCCGTGCCTGCACCCCCACGGACGAGACCTACGCCAGCCCATAAGTTTGGTGACACTTCAAGTTTCGAGCGATCTCCATTATGAAGTTCAGCCATACGACGTTGACCAACAGAGTCCATTTGTTTAAATTTTTTCTGTGCCGCAGCGATGGTTTCATCATCAACATACCGAATTAATTCTTCAGCAGCTCTCCATGCTTCCTCGTTGGTTTCGCGGACGATGACATGTAAACGAATACCGTAATCTAGGGTGCGACCTTTAGCTGCCGCCTTAGCGCGGACATTTTCAATTTTTTCTTTAACCGCTGCTGGAGGCTCTCCCCAAGTTAAATAGGTATCTACTTGATCAGTTGCCAGTTCAACAGCATCATCAGAAGAACCACCAAACCACAATGGTGGATAAGGTTTTTGGACGGGTGGATATAATAATTTTGCATCATCCACGCTTAGACGTTCACCATGGAACGTGAAGCTTTCACCCGTATGAGAGCGTTTTAAAATTTCGCGCCAAATCGTAGTATATTCAGTCGCAGTTTTATAACGCGTTTTATGATCTTCATAGACGCCGTCACCTTTTAACTCTTGCTCATCACCACCAGTGACCAAGTTCAATAGAACACGGCCATTTGAAAGACGGTCAAAGGTTGCTGCCATACGTGCAGCCAGTGCAGGAGTGGTTACCCCTGGACGCAAAGCAACGAGAAATTTAAGATTTTTGGTGGCATCAATTAAACTTGCGGCAGTCAACCATGGATCTTCACAAGAACGACCAGTCGGGATAAGCACACCTTCATAACCTAGATTATCCACCGCCACAGCGATTTGTTTCATGTAGGCATGGTCGACAACACGTCCGCCTTTGCTTGTACCTAGGTAGCGACTATCACCATGAGTAGGAATAAACCAGAAAATTTTCATTACTTAAGTCCTTAATATGAGTTACTTACCAGTCCATACGACTTGGTTAATTTGTATCGGTTTAGGAATGATTTTGAGCTCAGCAAAGCGATCAGCCAGTTGTTGCTGATCTGCAATGACTTTCGCGGTTAAAGGTGCTGCATAAGATGGACGAGGTCGGCGCTGAACAAAGGTTTGGCTCACATTCGGCTTTAAACCTGTTGTTTTGGCAAAAATCGTTGCTGTAGTTTTTAAGTTCTTTTGAACCCATTGATCAGCAAGATTAATCTGTTCAATGACACCTGAAATCGCTTGAGGATGTTTGTCGATAAACTTGCCTGAAGCGAGATAGAACGTGTAATTCGGGCTCAGCCCTTGTCCAGTGGTCAAAACTTTTGCTTTATCTTCAAGCTCAGCAGCAGCGTAATACGGGTCCCAAATGGCCCATGCATCAACGGCACCTTTTTGGAATGCTGCACGTGCATCGGCAGGACTTAACCAAATTGGTTTTACCTCGCTCCATTGCAAACCTGCTTTTCGGACGGCTTGGACCAATAGATAATGTGAACTAGATCCACGATGTACTGCGACACGCTTGCCTTTGAGTTGTTTAAGCTGAGTAATGTTGGATTTTTTCGGCACTAAGATTGCTGAAGAAAGTGGCTTCGCCGCCTCATAAGCAATGTAATGCAAAGGTTTATTTCCTGCTTGAGCATAAACAGGGGGGGTATCACCTGTTGCACCAATATCCACTGAACCCACTGCAAGTGCTTCTAAAATTTGAGGACCACCAGGGAACTCATTCCATGTAATTTTGGCATTGGGAAATTCTTGCTCAAACAGTTTTTGCTGTTGAGCAATCACCAAATTTACGGAAGATTTTTGGAAGCCAATGCGTAATTCTTTCACTGAGGGATCAACAGCCCATGCAGCTGAGCAACCCAACATCGCACAGGCAAATAGCATCGTTGTCATTGAATGACTTGAGGTTTTAAACCAAGTGTGTGCTGTATTTGCTGATTGATATTGAGTCATGTTCATCACCTTTTCATGTTGTTATTTGGGTGTAGGCGCAATAATTGCGGCCTGAATATTGATTTTGTTTGGAATCAATTTCTGTTGATGGAATACATCGGCAACTTTTTGCTGATGTTGAGCAACTTCAGTACTAATTGGATAAACGCCGAAGCTCATACGTCCAATTGAGGTTTGAAGAATTTTGAAATCTAGACCTGTAGGCTTCACGAGTAGTTGAGCTGCTTCGTCTTTATTGGAAGCAATCCAATCTGATGCTTCATTAAGTTCTTGAACAACGGTTTGTATAATTTCAGGATTCTGTTCAACGAACTTACGATCAGCCATATAGAACTGGTAGTTATTGGCATTCCCTTCGCCAGAAGCGAGAACACGTGCGCCGATTTGATGCTCTGCTGCTGCAAAGAACGGATCCCAGATTACCCATGCATCGACTGCACCGCGCTCAAATGCTGCGCGAGCATCCGATGGTGGTAGGTAAACCAATTCAATATCATCAAGCGTCAAATGATTCTTTTCTAAGATCTTCAAGAGAAGATAATGAACGTTAGAACCTTTGTTTAACGCTACACGCTTACCTTTAAGTTGTTGAATATCTTTGATGTTCGAATTTTTTTGAACAATCAACGCTTCAGCGCGTGGAGTCGCAGGTTGATTTGCGACATAAACCAAATTTGAATTCGCTGCTTGGGCAAAAATAGGGGGTGCTTCACCGACTTCACCAAATGAAACACTGCCGACATTCAAACCTTCTAACAGTTGTGGTCCACCTGGGAACTCTACCCATTTCACTTGAATGTTTTGATCCTTCAAAGCGGCTTCTAATTCACCACCTTCTTTAATCACGGGCAGTAAGCCATACTTTTGATAACCGATATTTAACACTTGGGTTTTATCTTCTTTTTTTGAGTCGCAACCAGTGAGTAGCAAAGCACCTGTTAACGCAGAAGACAAAATGAGTGTTTTTTTCCAAAGATTAGCGTTAAAGCTGCTCATATTGAAAATCCTGAAAACTTAAAAATAAAAAAAATCAAAAAAATAAATGCGTCATGTAACGCGCCTAAGTTAATGAATTTTCTATTTCGTAAAAAATAAGAATTCAGGAATTCCTAATGAATAAAAAAGATAAAATTAAAAGAGAAAAAAATATCTAAAAAAATGCAAAAGGCTCAATCTAAGAATAACGATATTTTTGTTTCTAAGTTTATGAAATATATAAATATATATTAAAATATTAAATTGTGATAAGGATATGATTTGTATGAATATATCGAATGATTGTGAAGATAGTTCACCTAGGAATATCAATATATAAAAGAAAGATAAAGCAGTTCATAAGGGTGCAATAAAAAAGCCACTTTAGAGTGGCTTTTTACAAACAATTGAGTTTCTTTGGAAATTATAAAGTGCCTGACGCGCTTGTGGTAAGTCATCCACCGATGCTTTGACAAACCCTTGTTCCAAAAACCAATGTGCGGTTCGTGTCGTAAGAATAAATAACTGTTGGATATTAGACTTTTTTGCTTTCTCTTCTAAATAGTGCAAGATTTGGCTACCACGATTTGATTTGCGGTAACTTGGATGTACTGCCACACAGGCTATTTCTGCAGAACGAATTTCATTTGATTCAGTTGGTATTGGATATAATGCTGCACAAGCCAGAACCATACCGTCACGTTCAATCACAGCGAAATGATCAATTTCATTTTCCAAGCGTTCTCTAGAGCGGTATACCAAAATGCCTTCTTGTTCTAATGGGCGTAATAAACTGATTAATCCACCGACATCCTGAATCGTCGCTGTGCGGACTTCTTCATAATGTGCATCGGTGATCATCGTGCCATGCCCATCACGAGTAAATAATTCTTCGATTAATGCACCATCATGTTCATAAGATAATAAATGAACGCGGTTAACGCCATTTAAAGAGGCTTCCTTGGCATTTTGTAAATGCAATGCCAATTCATAATTTTGCTCTAAAGCAACGTCAATATGTTGATCTAGCTGATGCGGGGTCACTTCGCGCAACAACTGCTGTGGGCTTTGCATTAAACCTTGTTCGGAACCGAGAAAAATGAGTTTATCGGCACCGAGTTGGATAGCTGTTTTGGTCGCCACTTCTTCAGCAAGCAAGTTATAAACTTCACCAGTGGTTGAATAACCTGAGGGGCCAAGCAATACAATATTGTGATTGTCCAAATGTTTTTGAATCGCATCTGCATCGACTGAACGCACTTCACCGGTAAGTTGAAAATCGATACCGTTACGAATGCCATAAGGTTTAGCTGTTATAAAATTACCAGATACCACATCAATGCGAGCACCATACATGGGTGAATTTGCAAGTCCCATAGACAATAAGGCTTCGATTTGTAAACGGATTGAGCCTACGGCAGACATGACCGCACCTAATGAGTCACGTGTTGTTACTCTACGATGATTATGAAAAGGACTATCTAAATTCTTCTCAGCAAGATTTGCACTGATTTGTGGTCGTGCTCCATGAACCAGAATGAGTCGAATGCCGAGAGAATGTAAAAGGGCAATATCATGAATAATATGTTGAAAATTTGGTGATTGAACTGCTTCGCCGCCAAACATTAAAACGAAGGTTTTATTACGATGGGCGTTGATATACGGCGCTGAGTTTCGGAACCAATGCACATATTGCTGTGTCATATTTTGAGTTGTATCTATTGAGTCCGATTGCATGCATGTACCGATAGAAGCGGGAAGTGGTCATCAGATTCTAAACAAAAAAATGATTTTCCACACCTGCATTAAAATAAAGACATAAAAAAGCCCAAACTGAGTTTGGGCTGAGTGCAGGGAAGATCAATTTGAGAAGATCTAGGAATAAGCTTATCCGATGATACGCACGATGCGATCTGTACGCTCATTCACTAAGACATAGTCTCCATTAATTTTGTACCACTGCTGGTTACGCGCCGCTTTAGGTAGATTCTTCGCTTGACGATCACTTAACTCAAATTTTGAAGAGTTGAATTGACGTGGTAACTGTTGACCTACTCGCCATTGACGGCTTGGATTTACATTTTGGAAGCCACGATTTTGTTCATAGCGGTCATGTTGATATTTCCCAGGCTGACCTTTATTCCAATGCGCTGGTGGTGGAGTTGGTTTTGAATAGTGACGACCATCGTCATGTGGACCAGCCATCGCAGATGTTGCCAATAAACCACTCATTGCTAATGTAAGTACTGATACTAACTTTTTCATGTGGGATACCTCTAACTTTGTTATTTATCCGATATCGCTAAAGTACAAAATGATTTGAGATAAACCGTGGAGAGATATAGTCAATTTGTGAAATGTATGAAGAAGTGATGAAGATGAATGATTAGGATTGAACTCAACAAAAAACCCGACATGAAGTCGGGTCGATTTAAACGTCAAAATTAATCTTGCTGGATTTTCAAAATGCTATTGCTGTTTGAATCCACCAGAATAAAGTCATTATTCACTTTGTACCATTGTTGGTTTTTACCAGGTTTTGGTAGGTTATGATCTCTATATTCGGTTTTATAACTATTGCCACGATAGTGTTGAGGCATGACGTAGCCAGTTTGCCATTTATGTTGACGTAAACGTTTTACGCCACGCTCTTCTCTGTTTTTACGACGATCTTGGAACTCTTGATCTGATGAAGCATCATGTTGAGTACGTTTCTCAAATCCTTTACCACGTTCACGTGAACCTTTATCTTGGTAGTCATCAGAGTAAGGAGCAGCATTGGCAATATTTGCTGTAAATATTGCACTTAAAGATAATGTCAAAACTGTCATAATCTTTTTCATATTCCGCCCTCGTTGACCTTATAAATTGGGGTTCACACTAATGTACTGAAAAAATGCAGAGAAACTGTGAAGATAGAATGTAATTTAGATTAAAAATAACGAGATAATAAGAACATATTTTAATAGGAATGAAAATAGAAACCGATGCTTTAGCTGAGCAATCAATGCTTTGAGCAATTTTAAATTTTGAATCCTAATATGATTTTTAAATTGTAAATATTTTAATAACACAGAAGATGATTTTCTTTTAAATAAGAAAAATCATCTGATCCGTTTCATCTCAGTGCCACTGATTATGATATTCTTGCAATTGTTGAATAGCTTCGATAATGATCCACGCAGTTTCGGCATGATCTAAACCTTGAACTAATGAAGCATCCAACTGTAACTGTTCGATCGTTTGGATCGTTGATAATTTTCGAGCTTGGTCTGCCATATTATTTCCTTATAAAAGTGTTGAATTTCATGGCATTGATCATAGTTAAAATTTATAAATATAAAAAACCGAATATTTTTCTTAATTTAATCTAATTATTCGATTAAGGTTCAAATCAAATGCTTAAAAGACAGCATAATTTTTTATATCGATAAACTTAGCGTATGTATAGACTTTTGTTATAGTAAGAACAATTTTAAAGCAACACTAGGAATAGGTTATGTCTGTCGCTCCGCGTATTGGGATTTTAGGTGCTGGTGGCCGTATGGGTCGTACATTGATTCAAGCAGTTCAAGATGCTGGTTATCAATTAGCAGCAGCGGTAGAGCGTCCAGGCAGTAGCCTTATTGGCGCGGATGCAGGCGAATTAGCGGGTATTGGTACACTTGGTGTGAAAGTCGTGGGTGATATCCAAGATGTTTTAAATGATTGTGATGTATTTATTGACTTTACTGCACCAGTTGCAACTGAACAGCATTTGAAACTGTGCCGTGAGGCTGGTGTTGCATTAGTGATCGGTACGACAGGAATGAACGATGAGCAAAAAGCATTTTTAGATGAAAGTGCAACGATTGCTCCTGTAGTCTACGCAGCAAACTACTCCGTAGGCGTGAATGTATCCATTAAACTTTTAGAATTAGCATCTAAAGTCTTTGGTGACAGTGTCGATATTGAAGTGATCGAAGCACATCATCGTCATAAAGTTGATGCGCCATCAGGTACTGCTTTAATGATGGGTGAGGCGATTGCTGATGCATTAGGTCGTGATTTGAAGCAAGATGCGGTGTATCACCGTGAAGGACATACTGGTCCTCGTGAACGTCAAAGTATTGGTTTCCAAACCATTCGTGGTGGCGATATTGTGGGTGAACATACGGTAATGTTTATTGGTGAAGGTGAACGTGTAGAAATCACACATAAAGCCACGAACCGCATGAATTTTGCTGCAGGTGCAGTACGTGCCGCTGCTTGGGTTGTCGGTAAAGCACCGAAAAAATATGACATGAAAGACGTTTTAGGCTTCAACGATATCAAAGTTTAAGTTTAAAAATACTGCGTGATCATCTAAATAATAATGTGAAATATGAAGAATAAAAATGAAGAAAATTTCTATGATCTGCTTGCTTGTCAGTGCCATTGGCCTGACAAGCCAAGTTCAAGCCAATGAAGCCTCTCGACTCACCATTAACAAAAACAATATTAAAGTGTGGACGATACAAAATCCTGATCATCCTGTGTTGTCCTATCGTGCTGAAACAGTAGTGGATGCTTCACTCGAAAGAGCAGTTGCAATAGTTTTGGATGTGGAAAATGCAAAATCATGGGTACCCAATGTCGGTTCAGCACAGGTGATTTCTCAAGATTTGAAGCAAGGGGAATTTAAACTCTACATGGTGTTAGATTTTCCATTTCCTTTGAAAGATCGAGATCTGATTGTGCAAGGGAAAATGTATAAGGATTTAAAAGGTATTGTTCATATTAAGAATAAAGCTTCGCAAACGGGAAAATCGAAGAATCCTCAGTATATTCGGCTGCAACACTATGTTGGAGACTGGAGCTTTGAACAGATTGGACCGAATAAGGTGAAGGTCAGCACTTCAGGATATGCGGATCCAGAAGGTGCAATTCCACAAAGTGTGACCAATATGTTTGTACAACAGCAGCCTTATCAAATGTTGCAAAAAATGAAAACTGAATTAGCAAAATCTCAATCTGCGCAGATATCGTTACCAGATATTTTGAAATAATGACTTTATATCAGTCATTTAATCATTTTTCAAAGTGTAAGCTGTAAATTGCTTTAACTCTGCTGTTTGAGGCAAATGAAAACTCAAAATTGGTTGCTTAGTCTTAGACGTCTGATCCAATAGAAAAACTTGATAGGTTTGTTTTTTGGAATCATCACATTGAAAATTTAAATTTTTTTGTGTGGGGCTATTGAGCTTGACTGCATGATCAGAAGACACGGTGTAGAGGTAAATTTTCTGCTGATCTGGAGATTCAATACTTTTTGTAAAACGATAATGACTGTTGTGCGTCACTTTTAAGAATCCATCAATTAACGATGTACAAATAAATTTTTGCTCAAGTGCAGCTTGTTCGATCGCATGTTCTGGTTGGCAAGCTGTCAAAAGTGTTACCAAGGGTAATATCAAATATAATTTATCGTTGTTCATGTGGCCTCCTGTGTTTTTTTAGCTGTAAGACCATCATAAATTTGCTAGGTTTATAGATACAGATACACACATTTTATAAAAATGAGCACAGTTCATGTTTCAGTATCAAATCTTAGCCAAACATATCAAACAGAAAATTCTGAGTGGAGAACTGTGTTCAGGACAGAAGCTCATTTCCCTTCGGCAATTTTCAGCATTACATGCCGTCAGTTTAAATACAGCAAAAAATTGTTATACATTATTGGAATCGGAAGGGCTCATTACTGTTAAAAATAAATCGGGTTATTTTGTTCAACATTTGAAATCCAGAAACGATTCGCCAGTATTGCCTTATCATCATGAATTTGAAGCTGAAGCAAAGGATATCAGTAACTTAGATTTGCAAATTGAAATACAGGAGTCTTCAATCAATAACCGATCAATTCATTTAGGTGCAGTACAAATCTCTCCAAATCACGTGCCTGTAGATGCAATCCGAAAGTCAATTCAACGTGCTTTAAAACACAGTCAACCAGAAGATTTCCTTTACAGTAATCGACAAGGGCATTTGAGATTGAGACAAGCTTTATCAGACCATTGGGCTGAAGATGGTTTTTATATCAATCCAGACGAGACTTATATCACCAATGGCTGTATGGCTGCGTTATCACTCGTGGTTCAGCTCTTGACCAAGGAAGGGGATGGCATTGTGATTCCAACCCCAAATTTTAATGGTCAATTACAGTTGTTAGGGACACTGAAACGCAAGTTGATTGAGATACCTGCAAATGTGGATGGTTTTGATTTAGAACGCTTAGAAAGAGCAATGCAGCACCCCGATACCAAAGCCTGTCTATTGACTGTGAATTATCAAAATCCATTAGGATTTGAGCTTTCAAATCATGATAAACAGAAAATTGTGCAATTGGCTGAACAATATCAATGTTATGTGATTGAAGATGATATTTATGCTGAATGTAGTTTTAATTTACAGCGACCTTTACCGATCAAACATTGGGATGAAGCAGGCTATGTCATTTTATGCAGTTCAATATCAAAATCATTGTCGAGCGCATATCGAGTAGGTTGGTTTTGTTTACCGCCGAGGCTTAAATATTTGCATCGTCAAATTGTCATTCAAAATGTCAGTGTGAATACACCTTTGCAATTGGCTTTGGCTGACCTGATGTATAGTAGAGCCTATCGTGAGCATCTACTCCGATTAAAACCAAAATTAAATCATCAAGTTGATGCATATCGAAAAACGATATTAAACGCTTTTCACGGGATCGACATTGGGTTAAGTCAGCCGGATGGTGGTTATGTTTTATGGCTGCAATTGCCGACACATATTGATGGTTTAGAACTCTATTATGCTGCACGTCAACATGGTATTAACATTGTTCCCGGTGATGTTTTTGGAGAAGAACGCCGTTATAAAAATTATATTCGCTTAAATGCAGGGCATGAACTAACTCATGAAATTCATGACTCCATCGTGTTTTTAGCGGATTGGGTGAAACAAAAAATGAGGTCATCATCCCAAGCACCTTCTTAAAAAGATTATGGCGCTAAACTAAGCTTTTTAAAGCAGTGATTTTCATGATCATCAATCATTCCTACCGCTTGCAGATAAGAATAGATAATGGTTGGACCCACGAATTTAAAACCATTCTTTTTTAGAGTTTTAGACAGTTGCAGGCTTAATTCGCTTTGTGTTGGTGCTAAGCGATAGTCTGGCACAGAATGAACTTTGGGTTGATGCCCTACAAAACTCCATAACCATTTGACCATATCAGGCATGATTTGGCGCATATTCAACCATGCTCGAGCATTATCTCGAATCGCCTTTAGTTTACCTAAATGACGAATTATGCCCGGATCTTGTGCTATTTCGATTAAATGTTCATCTGTAAAAGTCGCAATTTCTTCAATGGTGTATTGAAAGAAATGATATCGATATCGCTCGCGTTTTTTTAAAACAATAACCCAAGCGAGTCCTGCTTGCTGACCTTCTAAACAGAGCATTTCAAATAAGGTGTGTTCATCATATACAGGCACACCCCATTCTTGATCGTGATAATTAATATAAATCTGCTCATCGGAGCACCAGCCACAGCGTTGAATCGTCATGCGAATGCTCTGAAGTGATCAAATGGTAAAAGCAACCCACTGATCGTTTTGATTGTCCCAAAAGAACAACTCTGCTTGTTCTAAATCTGAAAAATTAATCCAGAAATCTTTACCTGCTTTGTCCGCAAACCCAGTGCTAATCAACAGAGCTTCTTCGGTAATTTCCATAATCCAGCCCTGATGGCTTTGTCCATTTAAGACAATACGTTGTTGATTGCCAGATTCTGCAAATTCAACTAGACGATTAATCAAGGCTTCTGACATGAAAACTTCCTAATAATAAAAACTTTAATTTAACGTAAATAAGGGTATGGATTGACAGGGCCTCGACCGCGACCATCTAAGTAAATTCCATAATGTAAATGAGGGGCAGTATGTCGAGCATTACCCGTATTGCCGACATAACCAATATGGTCACCTCGTCGCACGAAGTCACCCTCATTGAGACCTTTTTTATGCTGATCTAAATGCGCATAATAATGCCAAGAACCAGCGGGTCCTAAAATCCAAATGACTTTCCCACCCAGCTTATTATCGCGCATACTGCGAACAATTCCATCAGTTGCACTATAAACTTTTGTACCACGAGCCGCCAAGATATCAATGCCTTCATGTGTTCGACCGTGACTTCGTGATGCACCCCAAGTGTCAGTGAGTTGTCTCGCTTTTACACCTTGTACTGGGATAGGTAATTTGCGGTCCAAAGGAAGCATATGTAAGCGAGCAACGAGGGTTGGGTCAAGCGGCGTTTGTTTTGGAGGTTGGCTACTGCAGGCAACAAGTAAAATAGCTACACTTAGGATGATGTAATGTCGCAAATACTTAGTCACTCCAACTCCTTGATTGATACAGCCACACTTATTTGAATCGACTATGTCACAATTTCACGGCTGAGATCAATTTTTTCATCGCAGTTGGAATGCCCATTTCTGTTACAACTTGTGGAGCGAGCCATTCACCTCCTAATTCTGTTTGGAGGTATTCCATCTGGTCGAGATCAACATGGAAAATATGTGCATTCAGTAACCAGGTAAAGTGGGTGAAACTGTGTGAAATTTGAGTTGGTAATTGATTACTCACCAAACCATATTGCTGAGTCAATTGACTAAATTCTGAAGTTTCATCAATGATGGGTAAGGTCCATAAACCACCCCATAAGCCTGAATGCGGACGTTGTTGCCATAACCATGTATTTTCAGTACTTCGCAGTAATAAAACATCCGCAGTCTTTATAGGCACTGCTTTTTTTGGCTTTTTAAATGGTAACTCTTGTGTCAGACCCTGCTTTAAAGCTTGGCATTCTGACTGCATTGGACAGTACAGGCAAAGTGGTTTTTTAGGAGTACAAATTGTTGCACCCAAATCCATAATGGCTTGCGTGTAATCATGGTTGCGTTGTTCAGGACAGAGTTGCTCGGCTAATTCCCACATTGCACGTTCATGGACAGGCTTTGATAAATCATCTTCAATGGCAAAGAAACGTGCTAAAACACGCTTAACATTTCCATCCATTATCACGCCGTATTTGCGTAATCCAAGTGACATCAATGCACCAGCAGTTGATCTACCTATTCCTGGCAGGGCCATCCAAGCTTCTAAAGTCTCTGGAAAATGTCCATTTTGACTTACGATTGTGGCTGCTTTATGCAGGTTGCGAGCACGCGCATAATAGCCGAGACCTGCCCAGTAAGGAGCAACTTCATCCCAAGTAGCACGACCTAAATCGGTGACCGTCGGAAAGCGCTCAATAAAACGATCATAGTATTTCAGAACAGTTTTCACTTGGGTTTGCTGCAACATAATTTCAGAGACCCAAACTTTGTAAGGATCATCTGCGACTTGCCATGGCAGGTCATGTCGACCATGTACATCAAACCAATCCAGTAACGCAGTTGAAAAAGAAAACATGAAAATACCATTAATACAATCTGTGCTCAGTATAACCAATCTAGGCAAAGACCTTTTAAAAAAGCATGAAAAAGGCGCATATTGCGCCTTTTTGTAAAATCAACATTACTCTTGAATAATGCCCCAACGACTATCTAATTTAAGCGGTTGGTTTTTGTAACGAGGAATAATATGGATGTGTAAATGTTCCGACTCTTCATCGCCAAAAACTTTGCCATCATTAAAAGCGATATGAAAGCCTTCCGGATGATGACGGATTTTTAACTCGTTACGTGCCAGTTCTAACAACGACTGTAAACTTTTACGCTCTTTATCGGTAATTTCAAAAAAAGAACTCACATGACGTAAAGGAATAATAACGGAATGTCCTTTAGTCAACGGCTGCTGTTCTGGCAAAATCACACCGAATTCATTTTTATCAATCACATCATATTCATCGTGATTGCAATAAGTACATTGTTCACTCATCCTTATATTCCTCTTATATTTTATCTTCTTTCTTCAATAATCTTAGCGCTAATAAACTTTGAAAGTAATTAATCTAAGTGACGCGACAGTAACTCATACATCGCAGCTAAGCTTTTTTCCTCAGCTTCAGCGTTATAACCGAGATCTACACCATTGGCTTTTGCCCGTTCATCAGCTTGTGGATTGCTAAAACCATGTTTTGCATCCTCAAAGATAATGACCTCATGTGGCACCTGAGCTGCAAACATTTCTTCTTTAAATTGTGCCACATCATCTAGCGTGACCATGCTATCTAGCTCACCATGCAAAACCAGAATTTCAGCTTTTACTTGACCTTGTTGAGCAGGTGTTTGCGCAGATAAATTAGCATGGAAGGTAGCAACTGCTTTTAAGTTCGCACCAGAGCGAGCAAGATCTAAAACAACTTTTCCGCCGTAACAAAAACCAATCGCAGCTAATCGAGTTGCGTCAACTTCAGGCTGTGCAGATAAAGTGTCTAACGCAGCTGTAGCGCGTTGTACAATCGTTTCAGGCTGTGCGAAAGTTTGCATCATCCACTCATTTGCTTGAGAAGCTTCAGTGGTTACCTTTTTGTCGCCGTACATATCAATGGCAAAAGCAGCATATCCTTGTTCTGCAAGTTCTCGAGCACGTTGTTCTGTATATTCATTACGACCCCACCACTCTGGGGCTACAATAATACCTGCAGCTCCTGAAGAGTTTTCAGGTGCGGCAAAATAACCAATCAATTGAGTACCATCTGCCGCTTTATACTGAATTTCTCTTGTTTGAATTGCTGAAGTCATTATTGAAAGTCCTTTCGTTTATGAAAATCAGCAAAGATTAAAGCATAAATGTTTTCCGAAGTGATGAATTTGTAATAAGAAAGTAAAATCAAATGTGAGAATTTATGAAAGATTGGAATATATAAAACGCGTATCAATGAACAGATAAAAAGAAATAAAAAAGAAGAAGGAGTACCTTCTTCTTTTCATCAATCTTGTGTTTTCAATTTAATCTAGTGATTTAGAACACTAGACTTTGCCTCTTGAGATAAAGCCTACAATTGCGAGAATCACTGCAATCACAAGTAAGATAATTGCGAAATCTTTAGATAAGCCTGCTACACCACCAAACCCTAGCAAACTTGCTATCAATGCAATCACTGCAAAAATAATCGCCCAACGGAACATTTTGATTCTCCATAAATTTTTATTAATGTTCATTCAGTATAAGAAAATAAACTGAGCAAAATGTATACAAAGGGTATTTTAACGTAGAGTATTGATATTCTTTAGTTAATCAACTGTAACTGAGATTGATGAAATTTTATGAGAATTATTAGTGATATACTGACTCAAATTTTTGATATTTAGCTGAATCATGAGCACATCTTTACGCCCTGAATTTTGGAAACATTATTCACTGTTTGAAATGAACCAAGCAGAGTGGGAGGCACTGTGTGATGGTTGTGGTATGTGTTGTTTGGTTAAATTAGAAGATGATGAAACCGAAGAAATCGCATATACCAAAGTTGCGTGCAAACTTCTAGATTGTCAGACGGGGCATTGTTCAGATTATGAAAATCGTCAGGTGCATGTACCTGACTGTATTCAGTTAACGCCTGAAAAATTACAACAAATACGATGGCTACCTTCGAGTTGTGCATATCGACGTATTAATGAAGGTAAAAAGCTACCGAATTGGCATCACTTGGTGACAGGCAATAAACAAAGTGTGATTAGTGCTCGAAAATCTGTAGCAGGTCGTTGTATATCTGAACAGCTTGTTGATGAAAATGAAATAGATGAATACATCGTGCGGTGGGTACGCTAGTACATTCAATTGCTAGACTACACATATTTTGTAATATAAAAACACTTTTAAAATGATCATTGCCGTTTAATCCTTGAGACTGATATTCAAGGATTTAAAAAGGGAAAGGCATGTTAAAAGCTGCAAAACTGATTTGGATTGTTGGTTTGAGCGGAATCATAATGGCGTGTCATGCCAATCAAAATAAAGCCACTGAAGCACAGAATCCGCAGGAATCAACAGTCAAAAACGAGAATTCAAAAGCTCAAGAACAACGATATCAAGTTGAAAAAATTGCTCTATTTAATGAACCATGGGCGATTGCAACTTTACCAAATGGTCAACTGTTAATTACAGAAAAGTCAGGCATACTTAAGTTGTTTGACCCACAATCAAAACGTAGTTTTAACGTGGCTGGTGTGCCTCAAGTTGCTTATGGCGGACAAGGTGGGTTAGGTGATGTTTCGATTCATCCTAATTTCAATAATAACGCTTGGCTATATCTCAGTTATGCCGAAGAAAAAAATGGATTGTTTGGTGCAGTGGTGATCCGAGCGAAATTGGATTTATCGAATATCGAAGCACCGAAACTGACGGATATCGAACGCATATGGGAGCAAGTCCCTAAAGTGTCGGGTCAGGGGCATTATGCACATCGTATAGTGTTTGACCAGCAAGCGAATTTATGGATTAGTTCAGGGGAACGGCAGAAGTTTCAGCCTGCACAAGATATGCAGTCTAATCTAGGTAAAATTGTATATTTGTATGATGATGGTCGTGCTCAAGAATCTAATCCATTTGCCAAACAAGGTGGTGTCTCAGCGCAGATTTGGAGTTTAGGTCATCGTAATCCTTTAGGTATGGCATTTGATCATCAAAATCGTTTGTGGGTGGCAGAAATGGGCCCTAAAGGTGGCGATGAGTTCAATCTTATTGAAAAAGGTAAGAATTATGGCTATCCAATTGTATCTAATGGTGATCACTATGATGGGAAACAGATTCCGAATCATGAAACGCGACCTGAATTCATAGCCCCTAAACTTGATTGGTCTCCAGTGATTTCACCCTCGAGTCTGATTTTTTATAAATCTAACTATTTTCCACAATGGAAGAACAAAGCCTTAATCGGTGGATTATCATCGAAAGCCATTATTGTGGTAGATCCACAATCTGAACCTGTACGAGAAATTCAGCGCTTGGATATGGGGGGTCGAGTACGAGACTTGCATGAAGCGAAGGATGGCACAATTTGGGGAATAGAAGATGGACCGCAAGCTTATTTATTCAAATTAAAAGCAAAACTCGAATCTGAGTAAAATGAAAAATGTTGAATAGTGATGGTTGTTTTGACTATTAATATTGGAATTTGACTATTACATAGTAGACTAGTCAACAGCACTTTGAGATCTATAAAAAATATGTCCGATACACAAATTCCGCTACCTGAACGCTTACGTCCACGTGATTTGTCTGAGATTATCGGACAAGATCATTTACTTGGTGAAGACGCACCTTTACGTCAAATGATTGACCAAGGACATTTACCTTCGATTATTTTTTGGGGGCCTCCAGGCGTCGGCAAGACCACCATTGCGCTATTGTTAGCTCAAGCTGTAGATCGTACTTTTATTAGCTTGTCTGCACTCAACACTGGTGTTAAAGAGCTTCGAGAAATCATTGGGGAAAGTGGTGATCTCATTGTGCCAGTGGTTTTTATTGATGAAATTCATCGTTTTAATAAATCTCAACAAGATGCCTTACTGAGCGCAGTAGAAAAAGGCAAGATTACTCTGGTTGGTGCAACCACAGAAAATCCTTCTTTTGAAGTCAATAATGCTTTGTTGTCGCGCTGTCAGGTGTATACGCTGAAAGCATTATCTGAGCATGATATTCAACATTTAATTGAACGTGCACTCAAGCAAGACCAATTTCTGAAAGACCGTCATATTCATATCGAAGAATATGATGCATTAATTCAATTTGCCGCAGGTGATGCTCGTAAAGCACTCAATTTATTGGATCTCATTGCGAGCACATTTGAAGCAGATGTTGAAAAT
This sequence comes from Acinetobacter sp. Ver3, assembly GCF_000632455.1. GTDB lineage: Bacteria > Pseudomonadota > Gammaproteobacteria > Pseudomonadales > Moraxellaceae > Acinetobacter. The sequence continues at coordinate 74,312 of NZ_JFYL01000005.1, read as the reverse complement.
ATTGTCACCAATGCCATCGTGGTGAAAGTAGCTCAACAAAATATTGCGCGATATGACAAATCTGGTGAGCAGCACTATGATTTAGTCTCAGCATTCATTAAATCAATTCGTGGAAGTGATCCTGACGCTGCACTATATTGGATGGCGAGAATGTTAAAGGGGGGGGAAGATCCAGTCTTTATTGCGCGTCGGATGTTGATAGCCGCTTCGGAAGATATTGGAAATTCTAATCCTAATGCGTTGTTATTGGCTGGGGAGTGTTTTAGGTCCGTTCAAGCGGTTGGGATGCCAGAATGCCGTATTATTTTAGGACAATGTGCAGTGTATTTGGCCACAAGCGCGAAAAGTAACAGCACTTACTTAGCAATCAATAAAGCATTAGAGTTGGCTGAACGTACGTCAAATCTTCCAGTTCCATTGCATTTAAGAAATGCTCCAACCAAGTTAATGAAAGAGCAGGGATATGGTGTAGATTACTTATATCCACATCACTATCCAGAACATTTCGTGTTGCAGGATTATATGCCTCCAGAGCTGAAAGGCACCAAATTGTACGAATCAGCTCGTAATAAGCGTGAAGTCGAAGCAGAGCGTTTACAGCAGCGACGTTGGCAGCAAGAGCAGCAACAACAATAAAAAAAAAGCCCAGTTCTATAGGAAGCTGGGCGAAAAGCGATTCATCTGGTCGGCAACTACAGTCTCTCTCTTGAGCCACCAACTCCTGTAGTTGCCTGGTATAAAAATATATTAGTTGAACTTAGTAATATTGTAAAAACGATCATTTTAATAAATAGCATTAATTTATTCGATTAATGGGTGTAAATTTAAAAACACAAAAAACAATTGAGTTTTTTAATGATCAAAACCCCAGATTTGTCATCTTATTTAAATATCGATTCGATAAATTAATAGCATTACCAATGAGGAGAGAGCATTGGTAATGCGACTTAACAAAAATAATGAATGTATAACAACAATTTGAAAATATAAAAATAATATCAACAGATACAAAAAAGCCGAGTCATATGACTCGGCTTCATTTTATCTAAATTTTGATTTAGATATCAGAAAGGTCAACACCGATACGTGTAGCAACTTCTTCATAAGCTTCAACCACATCACCTAAACCTTGGCGGAAACGGTCTTTATCTAATTTTTTCTTGGTATCTTTGTCCCATAGACGGCAACCATCTGGAGAGAACTCATCACCAAGAACGATACGGTCATGGAACACACCAAATTCAAGTTTAAAATCAACTAAAAGCATGTTGCCTTGAGCAAAAAGATCTTTTAACACTACGTTTACTTGGTGAGTTAACTCTTTCATACGCTCAAGTTGTTCAGCAGTAGCCCAACCTAAAGCAATGGCTTGAGATTCATTCACCATTGGGTCGCCCAAAGCGTCATCTTTGAAAAATAATTCAAATGTAGGTGGTGTAAGTTCTAAACCTTCTTCAACACCCAAACGACGGCAAAGCGAACCAGCTGCATAGTTACGGATTACACATTCAACTGGAATCATGTTTAACTTTTTAACCAAAACTTCGTTTGGTGTTAAAAGTTTTTCGAAATGAGTTTCGATACCTGCAGCTGCAAGTTTTTCCATGATAAAGGCGTTAAAACGGTTGTTCACCTTACCTTTGCGATCTAGCTGTTCGATTTTTTCGCCATTAAATGCTGAGGCATCATCACGAAAGACTAAAATCAGGTGGTCTGCACTATCGGTTTCATAAACGGATTTAGCTTTACCAGTATAGAGCAAGGTTTGTTTTAACATGGTGGAACCTTTTTCAGAAAAAATATGCCTAGAACGACTAGGCTGGCCAGTTTTGATAAATCTGGGTTAACAGGCTCGCAGCTTTTTGTTTGTCTGCAAACGCGTTAGTTGGGGTAAACACGGCCAAGGTATGACTCGAACCTACAGATGTCAGTTTAAGCACTAAACTTTCACCATCCACTTGAATTGTCGCGGAATGGGGATTCTTAGGTTGATTGACAAAGTTGTAGTTGAGGCTACTGAGGGTGGCGATTGTGTATTGCCAAATTGTAGCAGAATTTCCGTCAATTTTGATCAACGGATTGCCATTTCCATCAGTTAAAAGTTGTGGACGACCGACAGCAGTTGATTGTTCACTCTCAACAGGATTAGAAACGGTTGGTGCCACATTAGGACGAGGTAGCTCGAAACGATTACCTCGCTTATTAACCATTTGTGGCGCATTGTCTATTGCAAGCTGTTCAACAACAGGCGCTGGATAAAGCGGTGTTGCTGGTCTAACCATTGAACCTTCAGGAAATTTAAGCGGGGTTTGTGCAGTAGATTTTTTATAATCGAGTGAACCATTATCGATACCAATCGTACTACAACCGACCATGCTGAGGGCTGAAAGGGCAAGGGGTAAACCAAAACGTAGTTGCATAGTTGTTAAACTCTTCTTTAAATAATGCTCGCAGCTTTTAATGCATCACGCAGTGAAGCTCGATATTGTTCTGCTAATGGAGTAAGTGGTAAACGGATACCTGTACCAATTAATCCCATTTCATGAAGTGCCCATTTCACAGGAATTGGGTTTGATTCACAAAATAGAATTTCGTGTAAATTTGCAACTTGATCATTAATTGCTTTTGCTTGAGCTACATCACCCACTAAACCAGCGGCACACACTTGGCTCATTTGCTTTGGAGCGACGTTAGCGGTCACAGAAATATTACCTTTCGCACCATGCTCAATCAGTTGATATGCTGTTGCGTCATCACCTGAATAGACCACCATATCTTTGCCTTCAAGTGCTTTTAAAAGCTCAGCACCGCGAGGAACATCACCTGTTGCATCTTTAATCCCTACGATTTGAGGAATATCAGCAAGACGAACTACAGTTTCATTGCTCATATCAACGCCAGTACGGCCAGGTACGTTATAAAGAATTTGCGGTAAATCAACAGCTTCAGCAATTGCTTTGTAATGCTGATACAAGCCTTCTTGAGTCGGTTTGTTATAATATGGCGTTACTAAAAGTGCAGCATCTGCACCAAGCTCTTTAGCTTCTTTGGTAAGCTCAATCGCTTCATGCGTTGAGTTTGCGCCTGTGCCGGCAATAATTGGAATGCGTTTATTGGCTACACGAATGATTTCTTTGATCACTTGAGTGTGTTCAGCCATGCTTAAGGTCGAAGCTTCACCTGTTGTTCCCACGGCAACGATACTGTTTGTACCTTGTTCAATGTGCCATTCAACAAGCTTCTCGAGACCCTTCCAATCAACAGTTCCATCTTCAAACATTGGAGTGACGATTGCGACGATTGAGCCTTGAATTACCTGAGCTTGCTGAGTAGTCATTTTAAAACACGATCCTATTTTTCCATCCAGTGAAGGTTGAGAAGCGAAGTTTGGATGGGTATGTATTTTGATTTATATCACGATCCAATATGCCTGCATACTGGATAATGCGTATGCAAATTATGAACTAAGCTACCAATAAGAACAATATGAATTCACTTCAGTCAAAAAAAAGTTTAGTTAAAACAAGTAACTTTTTTTAAAAAAAGCAATTTTAAGACCTTATGGTTAGGCATTTAAATAACAGTGAAGATAGATGTTCGTCTATGAAAGTATTGCGGATAAAAATGAAAATTCGAACTAAAATCTGACCAATTTACCCTGAATTAATATCTTATATCACTTACATCAGATTTAAGATGTATGTATATAAAGGTGAATAAACTAATAATTTTTAAATTATGTGATTATTATAATTTATAAAACGTCTTAATTTTTTTACTTAAAGGTTAAATTATTCTAATACTTACAGATTTTATAATAGATTTTTCTGGGTTTTTTTTAAATAAAAAAAATAATTAATCGTTTTGAAGACTAGAATTTATTTTGGTTGGCAAGAGGTATGAAATTTAATCTTATTTTGATTACATTTTATTACACCATTTGATAACTCTCACTTTCATTGACTTACATAGATAATCGGGCATCGGACTCAAATGCTGATGAGTGAGGGAAGTTCAATGCAAGAATCAGTAAGTAACAAACATGCAATTTTGACGGTAGGTATCTGCTTCCTCATTGCAGTAATTGAAGGCTTAGATATTCAGGCTGCAGGTATTGCAGCTGCGGGTATTCGTGAACATTTTGGTTTAGATAGTTCACAATTAGGTGTGTTTTTTAGTGCTGGTATTTTAGGTCTGTTACCTGGGGCACTGGTAGGTGGGCGTATTGCGGACCGTATTGGTCGTAAAACAGTTTTAATTTGGTCTGTTGCTGTTTTCGCTGTATTCACTTTATGTACGGTATGGGTAAATAGTTTTAACAGTTTATTGGCTGTACGTTTCCTTGCAGGTGCAGGACTAGGTGCAGCAATGCCAATTCTCATCACTTTGGCTTCTGAAGCAGTAACCCCACAAAATCGTGGTCGTGCTGTAGGGCTAATGTACTGTGGTATGCCTGTCGGTGCTGCGATCTTATCTTTAATTGCAAGTACAGATTTCGGTGCTAATTGGAAAAATATTTTCTATCTTGGTGGTTTATTACCATTAATTGTTATACCAGTGATGATGAAATTCTTACCTGAATCTAAAGAATTTTTGAAAACGCAAAATAGAACTGAAGCTGAAATTGCAGAAGCTCCACAAGGTTCGTTTAAAGATTTGTTTAATTCACAGAATCTTCTTCGTACGATGTTCATCTGGTGTAGCTATTTCTTCACGCTCATGGTGGTTTACATCATGCTCAGCTGGTTACCTTCTCTATTCCAAGAATTAGGTTTTTCGAGAAAAGAAGGTGCGACAGCGCAATTCTACTTCATGGTAAGTGCTACTGTAGGTACTGTGATTTTAGGTGTATTAACTGACCGCTGGAAAAAAGCTTATGTGATCTTGTTAATGTACGGTGGTATTTTGGCTGGCCTTCTTGCGTTGAATGCAGCAAGCTCACTCACACAAATGTATTTGGCTTCAGCATTGGTTGGTGCTTTCGTGATTGGCTGTCAAGGTGTGCTTTACGCATTTGGTGGTATTGTGTACCCAACAGAAGTACGTGGTACAGGTGTTGGTGTTGCATCAGCAGTAGGTCGTATCGGTGCTATGCTTGGGCCAGCAATTGCAGGATCATTATTAACGGCTGGATTTGGTGCAGCAGGCGTAATCTCTGCAGCAATCCCTTGTATTATTATTTCTGCAATCTTCATGTTAATGTTGGTACGTCGTATCCAGAATTAAGACAAAAACATAGATTAAAGCCTGCTTGATGCAGGCTTTTTTTATAGAATTTTGATATCAAATTTTCAACTCAAGCAATTGTAGTTCTCTTGATCCTATGCAATAGTCCCTAACAATTTTAAAAATATTGGGAGCTGAAAAGGATGTTCCAACCACAACAAAGTGTACTTATCGTTGTTGATGTTCAGAATGGATTTACCCCTGGGGGAAATTTGGCGGTAGCAAATTCAGATCAAATTATTCCAACCATTAATTCACTTGCTCGGCATTTTGACAATGTTGTCCTTACCCAAGATTGGCATCCTCAAGACCATATTTCATTTTTTGAAAATCATCCTGGAAAGTCTGCTTATGAGACGATTGAATTAGCTTATGGTCGCCAGGTGTTATGGCCTTCACATTGTGTGCAGGGTACACATGATGCAGATTTTCATCCAGACTTGAATATATCCAAAGCGCAGTTGGTCATTCGTAAAGGTTTTCATCCGCATATTGATAGTTATTCTGCCTTTTTAGAAGCTGATCATCGAACATCGACTGGCTTAGCAGGATATCTGCATGAGCGTGGAATTCGTGATGTCTTCATTGTCGGGATTGCCACTGATTTTTGCGTGGCTTGGACAGCAATTGATGCTGCAAAATTAGGTTTTAATAGTTATGTCGTGTCAGATGCGACCAAAGGCATCGATTTAAATGGTTCTTTACAACATGCATGGCAAGAAATGCTTGCACAAGGTGTGAAACGAATTTACGCCAAAGAACTAATGACTCTCAGGCATTCAGCGCAGACCATTTAAAGGTCATGGTTCAAGATCATACGTCGTTAATCCAATAAGTGAACTTTTTAAATGAAAGCCATCAATCAATTCTTGCAGAAAACCTTTGCGCTGTGGGTACTCCTTTTTGCAGGAATTGCCATGTATATGCCAGAAGCTTTTATTTGGCTTAAGTCTTATATCACTTGGATGCTCGGGATTATCATGTTTGGCATGGGAATGACCATGTCATGGGAAGATTTTAAAAGTGTTCTCAGTCAGCCTAAGGCGGTTGCCATTGGGGTGGGTGCTCAATTTATAGTGATGCCATTATTGGCATGGGGCTTGTGCATAGCATTTCGATTACCCGCTGAAATTGCCATTGGCGTACTCCTTGTTGGATGTTGTCCCGGAGGTACAGCATCTAACGTCATTGCTTATATGGCAAAGGCAAATGTGGCTTTGTCCGTCGCGTGTACCTCAGTTTCAACGATGTTAGCACCTTTGCTGACACCATTGATTTTTTATCTCTTAGCGAGTCAGTGGATTGATATAGATGCGGTAGCAATGCTTGTATCGGTAATGCAAGTGATTTTGTTCCCTATCATTTTAGGGGTGATCGTGAGCGGTCTATTTAAGCAAAAAATAGATCAATATATTGAAATGATGCCTATGGTTTCAGTCATCGCGATTGTATTGATTGTGGCTGCGATTATTGCTGGAAGTAAAGTGCAAATTTTACAGTCAGGGTTACTGATCCTTGCTGTTGTAATTTTACATAATGGATTAGGATATTTTATAGGTTATTGGGCTGCAAAATTATTGCAGCTCAATCAAGCAGATGCTAAAGCAGTTTCGATAGAAGTAGGGATGCAAAATTCTGGCTTAGGCGTTGCTTTAGCTGCTGTTCATTTTGCGGCAACCCCCATTACAGCACTTCCAAGTGCAATTTTTAGTTTGTGGCACAATATTTCTGGACCCGTCTTGGCAAGTTATTGGGCGACGCGTGACAAAGCTCACCTTAAAAAACATGAATATGACGATGATGTGATTAAGTAGCTGATTTTATTTCATTAACTGATCTAGAAATTCTTTTTCAGTCATGATGTGAATACCATGTTGCTTTAAAAGCGCTGCTGTAACACCGTCCGCATTTATTTTTGACCCCGAAAAAGAGCCATCATAAATCTGACCAAAACCACATGATGGACTTTTAGCTTTCAAAATCGCATGAGTAATCCCATGTTTTTTCGCAAAAGCTAAGGTCTGTTTGGCACCTAAAATAAATGCTTCGGTAACATCTTTTCCCGAAAGATCAAATACTTTTGCATGGCCACTCAAAACATCGGAGCCTGTTCCTTTTTGAATTTCAGCAGGGGCTCTGGGAGTGCTAAGTCCTCCAGAAATTTCAGGGCAGATTACGACGGCCTGATCGGTATCAATCAGCGTTTTAATTTTTTCTTGAAGGCAATGTTGACCATCGTAGCGAACTGGATGTCCGACTAAACATGCACTGATAAGATATTTCATTTGATAAAAAAAAGACCGATAATTTTCATTATCGGTCTTTTTAAGTGTAGATCAAATTGAATTATTCAACCGTAACTGACTTAGCTAAGTTACGCGGCTGATCTACATCGGTACCACGTAGTACAGCGACATGATAGGACAAAAGCTGCACAGGAATACTGTATACGATTGGTGATAATAGTGCTGAAACGCTCGGAACTTGAACGACGTGTTGGCGCTCTTTTTCCTTAATGCCACTATTTTCATCTGCAAATACAAACAGCTCACCACCACGTGCTTGAACCTCTTCCATATTTGATTTGAGCTTATCAAGCATATCATCCTGAGGAGCAAGAATGACAACAGGCATATCATTATCAACTAAGGCCAATGGGCCGTGTTTTAACTCACCAGCTGCATAACCTTCAGCATGAATATATGAAATTTCTTTCAGTTTAAGCGCTCCTTCAAGCGCGATTGGGAACTGTGTTCCACGACCTAAAAATAGGCAATGTTGTTTTTCAACAAACAATTCAGATAGGCGTAAAATTTCTTTATCACATTGTAATGTGTCAAGAATCACTTTAGGTGTATGCCATAATCCAGTAATGATTTCTGTTACTTGTTCATTAGAAATCGTTTGTTTAACTTGACCGAACTTAAGCACGAGAAGCATCAGGGCAGCAAGTTGTGTGGTGAATGCTTTGGTCGACGCAACCCCAATTTCTGGACCCGCTAATGTCAATAAGCTGTAATCTGTTTCACGCACCATGGAAGATGTTGCAACGTTACAGATCGTCATCGTGGTGATATTAATATTTTTCGCTTTGGCACGTTTTTGTGTATCACGAAGAGCAGCCAATGTGTCGGCAGTTTCACCTGATTGAGAAATACACACATAAAGTGTATTGTTCACGATGACTGGAGTGCGATAGCGGAACTCACTTGCAATTTCAACTTGGCAAGGTACATCAATCAGTTGTTCAAACCAATATTTTGCGATCATGCCTGCATGGTAACTGGTACCGCAAGCGATGATTTGAACTTGCTGAATCTGAGAAAAATCTTCTACAGCATTTGCAAGAAAATCATCACGTAAGTGATCGGCATTTAAGGCTTGAGAGATGGTTTGCTTGATCGCTTCAGGTTGCTCATAAATTTCTTTCAGCATGTAATGCTTATATTCACCTTTTGAAGCATTACTCACTGTCGCATCAAGTTCTTTGACAGGGCGTTCAACGCGCTCACCTTGTACATAGACTTCAATCGTATCACGTGTTAAACGCGCAATATCACCTTCTTCAAGGTATATAAAACGATTGGTAATCGGTAATAGGGCCAATTGATCAGAACTGATAAAGTTCTCACCAATTCCCACACCGATCACGAGCGGTGAACCTTCACGAACAGTGATCAATTCATTTGGGTAATCTGTATGTACGATACCGAGTGCAAATGCACCTTTGAGTTGAGGCACAACTTGTTCAACGGCTTTAAGCAGGTTAGGAGCAGACTTCAGTGCATCATGAACTAAGTGTGCAACAACTTCAGTATCTGTTTGGGATGTAAACACATATCCTAATGCTTCAAGATCATCTTTAAGCTCTTGGTAATTTTCAATAATACCGTTATGTACCACAGCGACTTGACCAGAAATATGCGGATGTGCATTATTTTCTGTAGGTTTGCCATGAGTAGCCCAACGTGTATGTGCAATACCAAGCGCGCCAGTGATCGCTGCTTCTGAAACTGCTTCTTCAAGGTTGATAACTTTACCGACACGACGTTCACGTAAAACTTGACCTGCATTGATTAAAGCTAATCCCGCTGAGTCATAACCACGGTATTCAAGACGCTTTAAGCCTTCAATTAGAATATTCGTTATGCTTCGTTCTGCTACACCGCCGACGATACCACACATATTGTAATCCCCTTAATTCTTAATCTTTTGTGGACGTGGATAATTGTCTTTCACAAATTGTTTAGAGCGTTCTACCGCTAAACTATGATCATCCACATCACGAGTAATCGTCGATCCAGCACCAACTGTTGCGCCATTGCCAATTTTGACTGGCGCGACTAAAGAGCTGTTTGAACCTATAAAGGCTTGGTCACCAATGATCGTTTTAAACTTGTTGGCACCATCGTAATTACATGTGATCGTACCCGCGCCGATATTTGAACCTTCACCCACTTCGGCATCACCTAAGTAGGTAAAATGATTGGCTTTAGAGCCTAAACCAATGGTGGTGTTTTTCACTTCAACAAAATTGCCAATGTGTACTTCATTTGCCAATTTAGCACCAGGGCGCAAACGTGCGAATGGTCCAATTTGAGTCTGCTCACCCACAATGGCTGAATCAAATACGCTATACGGTTGAACTTTCGTGCCTGCAGCAATTTTGGAGTTTTTAATTACACATCCTGCACCGATTTCGACATTGTCACCAAGTTCACATTCGCCCTCGATAATGACATTGATATCGATACGCACATCTTGACCAACCTTGAGTGAACCTCGGAGATCGAAACGACTCGGATCGATCAAATGTACACCTTGCTGCATCAGTAATTTCGCTTGGTAGTTTTGGTATTCTCTTTCCAATGCTGCCAATTGCACACGATCATTTACACCTTCAACTTCGAAAGCTAAAGCAGGTTCAACTGAAGCAATTTCGAGTCCATCGTTAATAGCCATTGCTACGATATCTGTTAAATAGTATTCGCCTTGCGCATTATTATTATTCAGACGTGGCAACCACTCGTGCAATTTGGCATTGCTTACTGCATAAATGCCAGTATTAATTTCTTGAATTAAACGTTGCGCTTCAGAAGCATCTTTATGTTCAACAATGGCTTGGATTTTACCATTTTCTCTCACGATACGACCGTAACCTGAAGCATCGTCTAGTGTAAGTGTGACTAAGCCAATACCTTTAGATTGTGTTGCTTCAAGTAATTTTTGTAATGTATCGGCTGTAATACAAGGCACATCGCCGGATAAAATTAAAGAAATACCATCTTTGGGTAATACCGGTAAGGTCATTTGAACAGCGTGACCTGTACCAAGTTGTTCAGCTTGTTCAACCCAGTCAATATTTTCTGTCGAAAATGCTTGTTTAACTAGAGCGCCGCCGTGACCGAAAATAGTAATAATATTTTCAGCTTGTATTTTTTTTGCGGTTTCAATGACATGCCCTAAGAGTGGACGTCCTGCTAAAGGCTGTAATACTTTTGGTAGTTTTGAACGCATTCGCGTCCCTTTACCTGCAGCAAGAATAACAACTGTGGTTGACATACAACATCCTTTCTTTGGAGCTTGGCTTAAGCCATATCAATATAGAGATAAATTATAATACAAAGTGCTGCCCACAAACCTGCGATCAGGTCATCAAGCATAATGCCGAAACCACCGTCGACTTGACGATCAATGACGCGAATCGGCCAAGGTTTCCAAACATCAAAGAGACGGAAAAGTGCAAAACCAATAAAAAGCCATACCCAATTCATCAGACCTAGGTAGATTAAAGGGAGAAACGTGATCGATTGACCCGCAAATTCATCCCACACAATTCGTCCGTCATCATGGACGCGCATTATATCAGCGGCTCTTCCACAAATATATATCCCAATCAATGACATAACGATTATGGCAATCGTGCTATACAAAAAACCTATTGCCATGAAAGCAGGGATAAACAACAAGGCAAAAGCTGAACCAAAAGTACCAGGTGCTTTTGGCGCTAAACCAGAACCGAATCCAACGCCACAAAAAACAATGAAACGTTCAGACCAAGTCATCGTTTTAAAATTAATTGGTTGTTTTTGCAAAGTGCTGATATCCCTGTAATTCTAGTTTTTGTGGTTGTTGATGATGATAAAAATCTAATAGCTGAGTCTCTTTTACGACACCAATCACCGTGATCGGTGTATCGCAGTGTCGAGCTTTTAATTCATCCAAGGCAGGTGAAGGAATGGTAAAACACAATTCATAATCATCACCACCTGCTAAAGCCAATTGCCATTTTTGTTGATTGGGCAATGCTTGTAAGGCAGGACTAAGTGGAAGTTGATCTAAGTGTAGGTCGGCACCAACATGAGATGCTTTGAGAATATGTCCTAGATCTTGTGCTAAACCATCGGATACGTCAATCATACTATGCGCCAATCCTTTAAGCGCTTGACCGAGTTCACAACGTGGAGTGGGATAATCGAGACGTTTTTTTAAAGCATGATCGGGATATTTTAATCCGAATGCAGCATCACCGACAGTGCCGGATACACAGATTAAATCACCTGCTTGAGCACCAGAACGTGGCACGGCTTTTCCAATATCCACCCAGCCTAGAGCGGTAACTGATAATGTGAGATGTGGGCTTTGCGTTGTGTCGCCGCCAATTAAACTTACTCCAAATTGATCGCAACAATCATACAAACCCTGACTAAACCCTTTTAGCCAGTGATGATCAATTTGGGGTAGGCTCAATGCCAAGAGAATGCTTTGAGGTTTTGCACCCATGGCTGCAATGTCTGAAAGATTCACAGCTACAGATTTCCATCCAATCGCATGGGGATCTGTATCGATGGGGAAATGTCGACCAGCAACGAGGGTATCGGCACAAATGACCAATTGTTGCTGTGGAGGCGGGGTGAGCAGGGCTGAGTCATCACCGACACCTAGATCGACTGAAGAATAACTCGGTCGATTGAAATAGGTGTCAATAATAGAAAACTCAGCCATTTCAACAACAACTTATTTTGCTTGTTGCTTTTCTGCTTCACGTAGGCTTTGTGCCAAACGGTCTAATACACCATTGATGTATTTGTGACTATCTGCACCGCCGAAGTGTTTAGCCAATTCAATTGCTTCATCGAGAACGACGCGATATGGAATTTCAAGATGCTCTTTCAATTCATACGCGCCAAGACGCAAAGTAGCTAATTCAACGCCGTCCAGTGCCGAGATCTCACGATCTAGTACTGGAATTAATAACGCATCCAATGCTTCATGATTTGCAATCACTTGTGTGAGCAACTCGTGATAATAGCTGAGATCCACTTTATGCATGGCATTTTCAGCACGTGTACGTGCTTCAATTTCATGCACAGGGTTGTGGCTCATTTGCCATTCATAAATCCCTTGTACAGCAAAACGACGTGCTTTGCGTTTAGCTGCATAAGTAGCTTGGAGTGTCTGCGACATGCTTTAGATCGCCTTTAGCAAGTTAACCATTTCAATTGCAGTCAAGGCAGCTTCACCACCTTTATTACCTGCTTTTGTACCTGAACGCTCGATGGCTTGTTCAATGCTGTCTGTAGTCAATACGCCATTGATTACAGGTAAACCAGCTTCTAAACCAACAACACCAAGGCCTTTTGCACATTCACCAGCAACAAAGTCAAAGTGAGGAGTGCTACCGCGAATAACTGCACCAAGTGCAATTACCGCATCAAACTTACCAGAATTTGCGAGTTTTTTCGCCACAACCGGAAGTTCCCAAGCGCCTGGCGCGTGAACGACAGTGATATTATCGTCTTTAACACCATGTCGATGCAATGTATCAATTGCACCTTCTAATAAATGTTCAACAACAAAGCTGTTAAAACGACCAACTAGAATCGCGTAACGATCTTCGCTCGCGAGATGTAATAAACCTTCAATACGGCGAATCGCCATAGCAACCTCGATATTTAATAAGAGTTATGAATGAGAGCTCTGATCAGCTGTGATGTATTCGACCACTTCTAAATTAAAGCCAGACAATGCATTGAAGCGTAAAGGTGAGCTCAGGAGCTTCATTTTCTGTACGCCTAAATCACGTAAAATTTGTGCACCCACACCAATAGTTTGGTATTGCTGAGATAAGGCAGCATTTGACTTGGCTGGTTTTGGCGCAGTTAATGCTTCTAATGCTGGACCTAAATCAGACGGCTGACGTTGTCCAATCCATACCAAGACACCACGATCGCTTTGAGCAATTTCTTTTAAAGCACGATCTAAGTTCCAAGCTGCTTCACCATCTTGCTTATTAAGTTTTAATAAGTCTCGCGCTGGATTGAAGCCATGAACGCGAACAGTCGTCACACCTTCTTCAGGTTGACCTTTAACCAATGCCAAATGAATATCAGGATTCCCGACTTCACGATAACGGTAAAGATCAAAAGTACCATACTCGGTATCGAGTTTTTGTTGATCCAAACGCTCTACCGTTTGTTCATTGGTCATGCGGTAGTGAATAAGATCAGCAATTGTACCAATTTTTAGACCGTGTTTTTCAGCAAAAATTTCAAGGTCAGCACGACGGGCCATAGTCCCGTCTTCATTGATAATTTCACAAATCACAGACGCAGGTTCAAGACCTGCAAGACGAGCTAAATCACAACCTGCTTCGGTATGACCTGCACGATGGAGCACACCACCTGGTTGTGCCATGAGTGGGAAAATATGGCCTGGTTGAACGATATCTGCTGGTTTTGCATGTGCCGCAACTGCTGTTTGAATCGTGTGCGCACGTTCTGCTGGAGAAATACCTGTAGAAATGCCATTTGCAGCTTCAATAGAAAGCGTGAAGTTTGTCCCGTGTTGAGCGCCATTCGCATCAACCATTAACGGTAAATTTAATTGTTTGCAGCGTTCACGACTTAACGTTAAGCAAACCAAGCCACGAGCATGCGTGATCATGAAATTAATGTCTTCAGGTCGTACGTGCGTTGCAGCAATAACGAGGTCGCCTTCATTTTCACGATCTTCATCATCCATCAGGATGACCATTTTTCCTGCACGGATATCTGCTACAAGTTCTTCTACAGTATTGAGCGACATCAACCTTCACCTTTTTGTTATGTCATTCTGACATTTGAATAAATTTGTTGCGCCATAGTCTAACGCTTTTTTAGTCAGTTTGCCTATGGTTATGACTGTACCATTCAACACAGTCAAACATACACCTTCATAGCACATTGAAAAGAGAGATAAAATTACCAAAAGAGCAATTTTGTATACAAACTAGACGCTTAGTCTAACTTTTCACGACTGTGAGCTTTTAAAAAGAAAAACCAGATTTAACTTAGCATCAAATCTGGTTTACTTATTAAAATTTAATCTAATTAAGAGCTGATTGTACGATCCGTCGAGGAGCTTTGGGCTTTGCCTTTCAAAATCTCAGTACGGATATTTTGTGCGAGTTCGGCACAGGCTTCGTTCATACCATTAATCATGAAAGCGTGACGTGTTAACACACTGGTTGGATTCGGCATCGGAACCAATTGATAGCATTCACCAATATGCTTTAACTGATCGTGGGTCAAATATAGCGCCATTTCTTTCGCAATCAGGTGATGTGTGAGTCTTTCCGCAGCTTGTACTGAATCGAGTTGCATTGCCTCCACTGGGGCGGTTACAGCACAGCGCGTTTGTAATACGAACCGTTTATCCTCACGGTAACGTTTATAGAGTACTTCTGACAATAATTGAAACACCGAACCAATCATTAAGATGCAAGCAATCGAGTTATTCTTGAGTGAAGAAATACTGATGACAGCGCCTTGTTGATCAAAACTACGATTCACAACGATATCATCAACATTCAAATGATAATGCGCTGTACACAGTTCGATACTCTTATTTAAGAAAATTTGACATAAATTAAAATAAGGTAAAGAGACAGATTTGTTGACCGTATTAATTAATTGTTTCGGATCATAAAATTGGATATTCAGTGATAAAGCATCCTGATTTAACTGCAGAGTCGGTACTTTTGGCGTAATTGCAGCTTGTTCTTTATTTTGCTCTGGCGTATGAGGTTGTTTAGGCTGACTCTTTTCCAGTTCTAATGCTTCAGTGAGCAGCTTGATCTCATGACGTAAACGGGACTCATTATTTAATCTCGCAAGATATTCGCTACGCGTAGGGCGAGCAATGGCACGATAAGCCAACCATAATAAGCCATGAATAAAGAGTGAAGAGAGGATTGCCAGCCATTGTGTTCTTAATATTTCACCGATACTTGGTTTAACCAATGTGATTTCCACACTGCCAATTTTCTTTTCATTTTGTAGTGCATCTCGAACGAAGATTTCACCCTGACGCGTCTTAGACAAGCCTGCAGTTGCGAGAACTTGATCTCCTGTGCCAAGAATACGTATATATGCAACACTTGGATTCGTTGCATAGCGATTGGCTAATAAGGCAAGAGATACAGTATTAGCAGGTTCAAGTTCAGTTAAGCTATCTGCGACCAGTTGAGTCGTCATTAGCAAACCTTGGCTTGCACGGTTTTCATTTAATTGATGTGTCGTTGCAATAACCAATAAAAAGGTATGCAAGGCAAAACTTACAATCAGCAGGCTAGCAAATAGCCCTTGTCTAGGCGCATTCAACGTAAACTTCCAAAGAAAATTAATTCAATTTCGATTATGATTCTTACAATATTCGTAGCTCAGACCCGAGTCAATTCATGCGAGAAATCATTCTTATTTCATTTTTAGGACCTGACCAACCGAATCAGTTTACTCGATTGATGCAGGTGTTGTCCGTACATTCTTTGCAAATTTTAGATGTAGGACAAGCAGTTATCCATAACCAATTGACTCTCGGCATCGTGGTTGCTTCCGAAGACCAGACAGCAACGGCTTTGGCCATGAAGGATATTCTGATTTTAGCACACGATATTGGTCTTACTGTGCGCTTTAAACCGATCGATTCAGAAGATTATGAGCAATGGGTGAAAGAGGGTGGACGTACACGATATATCGTGACGGCATTGGCACCTGAACTTACTGCAGCACATTTGCAAGCAGTGACTAATATTGTTTCAAGTCAAGGGTTTAATATTGAAACAGTCACTCGTTTGTCTGGTCGCCCAACGTTGAATCATTTTGAAAATGAACCAAAACGTGCTTGTGTGCAATTTGGTTTGAGCGGTCAGATGTTAGATGCTGCAACGATGCGAGCGGCATGTTTAAGTTTATCAAATGACCTTAGTGTCGATGTTGCAGTACAAGAAGACACGCCGTACCGTCGTAATCGTCGTTTAGTTTGCTTTGATATGGATTCAACGCTGATCGAACAAGAAGTGATTGATGAGCTTGCAATTGAAGCAGGTGTCGGTGCACAAGTCGCAGAAATTACTGAGCGTGCTATGCAAGGTGAGCTGGACTTTCAGAGCAGTTTCCGTGCGCGTGTGGCGCTACTGAAAGGTATGGATGCTTCTGTATTGCCTAAAATTGCAGAACGTTTAACGATTACTGAAGGTGCAGAACGTCTTATTTCAACCCTGAAATCTTTGGGTTATCGTACGGCTATTTTATCTGGTGGCTTCCAATACTTCGCTGAATATTTACAAGCAAAACTTGGGATTGATGAAGTTCATGCCAATATCTTGGATGTTCAAGATGGGCAGGTCACTGGCGAAGTTAAAGGGCATATTGTGGATGGCGCTCGTAAAGCATTTTTATTAGGCCAAATTGCGGATGAAATGGGCATTTCACTTGAGCAAACGATTGCAGTAGGTGATGGTGCGAATGATTTGCCAATGCTCTCTATAGCGGGCTTGGGCGTTGCATTCCGTGCTAAACCATTGGTGCGTCAAAATGCAAATCAAGCCATCTCAAGTGTTGGTTTGGATGGTGTTCTGTACCTGTTAGGTGTACATGATAAAGATTTAAGTCGAGCTTAAAATCAAAAAAAGCTTATTAAAAAGGCGACCAAATGGTCGCTTTTTTTTATCTAAGTGAATCATTCTTAGACAAATTTTAATCAGCTAAGTTCAGACGAAAAAACAGATGGTCATCATCGAAAAAAAGATGTTTTTGACAAAAAATTACGAGGTATTTTTTTGTAATGACACGCCAAGATTGACTGATCCTGATTCTATGAAAAATGTCTAATCTTAAAAAATGTAATGACAAAAGAATGTTGCGACAATATGTGTCGCTTACAAAAGCATCAGGTCTTTTTTTCTGAAAAAAACTCACCATAATGCTTTCATAGACGCCAACAAGACCATTGAAGAAAGTGAAGCGTTATTTAATTTGTTGTGAAACATCATTGGACAGTATTTGAAACATCTAAATTTTGACGGAGATTTTTATGGTCACTTTAACTTTTGCAACGATACTCGGATTTGCTCTGATCGCTGTAGCATTGGCGGCCGTATTCTTTTCACCTTATCGTCATTGGCTAGGGTTTATGTTGGCGGGTATGGTCTTCTGGGGTTTACTTGAAGGTATTCGTTATAGTGTTCAACACGTCTTTGACATGTCCTTGGCATATAGTTATTTAACAGCGATTAGCTTAGCCATGGTGGCTTTAACGGCTTTCTTACTTCGCGAAGATAGTCGTGCGCAAAAGGCTTTAGAAAATCGTCGTTATATTGAACATACTCCTGTATATGAGGACGATTAAATCCAGCTCATGACAGATGAGATGTAGACCAAAACTGCGTAGTAACAATTTTATATTTAAAGGTGTATCAAAATGATATACCTTTTTTTTGCCTATACGTTTTGTTAAACAAAGCTGCATTTCCTTACTTATAAGATATGCTAGGATGAATCAATTATTTTTGATATTAAAAAAACGGACTTAAATTGTCATGAAACTATCTTCAATACCTGTTGTGAAATTACCTATCGTTGATGCAAGCACAGATCCACTAGACCTTTTGGTGTTAGGTTTGGCGTTGCGTATGAAACAATTGTCACGTACGAGTCCAAAATTTATTGAGTTAATTCATGATCGTGAGTTCCGTATTCAAATTGGTACAGATCTAGGTGTTGCACGTCAGATTTTAGTCAACAATGGCCAGATTGATTCTGTTTCAGGTGATGCAGAGAAAGCAGATTTCGTACTTCAGTTTGCTGATAGCGAGCAAGGTGTTAAAACCCTGATGAAAGGTGATCCAACTGCATTCATGACGGGTATGCAAAATGGCAGTATTAAAATGGAAGGTGATTTCAGCTTATTGGTATGGTTTAACCAAGTCGCTAAATTAATTCCACCGAAAATTCCTAAACCTGTAAAAGAAAAAATACAATTTGCTCGTCAATTTATTAAAGAAAAGACGGGTAAGTAATACAGCACCTATACGGAATTTTCTCGTTTTGATTCTAGAAATGAGTATTTAAATGCAAGAGAAAAAGCCCTCATCAGAGGGCTTTTCTAGTCATTCAACTTCAAGATTGAAGGTTACCGGACCATCATTGATGAGATGCACTTTCATATCCGCTGCAAAGATTCCTGTTTGTACATGTTCAAACTGAGATTTTGCGTATTCAACTAACTGTTCATACAGTTCTTTTGCTTCGAGAGGCGGCATTGCAGGGCCGAAGTCAGGACGCAAACCTTTTTGGGTTTGTGCCATCAGGGTAAATTGCGAGACTAATAATAACCCGCCTCCGGCTTGGCTAAGATTCCAACCCATTTTTCCTTGGTCATCATCAAAAAAACGGTATTTTAAAATCTTATCGATGAGCTTCTTACCTTTTTCAAAGTTATCTTCTTTGCCAATACCAATAAAAACTAAAATCCCTTTTTCGATTTGACCAGTAATCTCACCATCCACAACGACTTTCGCTTCAAGGACGCGTTGGAGTAAAGCACGCATAATTCAACCAAGTTTGATGTTTTTTAATTCAAATGAATTGTATCAAATTGGAAAAAAGAAAAGGGATAAAGTCGTCATCTATCCTCATAAGTTGTTGTTAAAAAAATAATTAATCTGAGCATATACCTTTGATCTGATAAAGCGATTGAAATGATAAAAATTAACCTTTTTACCAATTTTGTTAAAGAAGGTACTTTACGCCTGCAGGAAAGGTAAATTTGAGAGAGAAAACGATGTTTAAGCGTTCAATGTTGGTTGCAATGCTTGCAACTGCGACAGCAGCATCAGCTGCACCATTAACAAAAGATAACGGCGCACCAGTGGGTGATAACCAAAATTCAATCACTGCAGGTCCAAATGGTTCTGTATTATTACAAGATGTACAGTTGATTCAAAAACTTCAACGTTTCGGTCGTGAGCGTATCCCTGAGCGTGTTGTACACGCACGTGGTACGGGAGCTTATGGTGAATTCGTTGCAACTAAAGATTTATCAGATCTTACTATTGCTTCACTTTTCAAAGCAGGTACGAAAACTCCAGTATTCTTACGCTTCTCTACAGTAATTCATGGTAAGCATTCTCCAGAAACTTTACGTGACCCACATGGCTTCGCAATTAAGTTTTATACTCAAGAAGGTAACTGGGATTTAGTTGGTAACCAAACGCCTGTATTCTTCATTCGTGATGCGATCAAGTTCCCAGACTTCATCCACGCAATGAAACCAAGCCCAATTGACAACGTTCAAGACGCTAATCGCGTATTTGACTTCTTGTCTAGCCAGCCATGGGCAACAAATATGTTGACTTATGTATATGGTAACCAAGGTGTTCCTACGAGCTACCGTGAACAAGACGGTTTCGGTGTACATGCATTTAAATTGTACAACGACAAAGGCGAATATAAATACGTTAAATTTAACTTCCGTTCTAAGCAAGGTGTTAAAGGTCTAAACGTTAAAGAAGCTGCTGAATTACAAGGTAAAGACTTCAACCACTTAACGAATGATCTTTATAAGAACATCAATGCGGGCAATTTCCCGAAATGGGATCTTTATATCCAAGTGTTGGATCCTAAAGATTTGAATAGCTTCGATTTCGATCCACTTGATCCAACTAAAATCTGGCCTACTGATTTAGTACCAGAAACAAAAGTGGGTACTTTGACATTAAATCGTATGCCGAAGAATTTCTTCCAAGAAACGGAACAAGTTGCTTTAGCACCAGGTAATTTAGTACCAGGTATCGAGCCATCAGAAGACCGCTTACTTCAAGGTCGTATCTTCTCTTACTCTGATACACAAATGTACCGTTTGGGTGCAAATCACCAGCAAATTCCAGTAAACCGTCCATTGGTAAATGTGAACAACAATAACCAAGATGGTTATATGAATGTTGGTGCAACTTCATCTAACGTGAACTATGAACCAAGCCGAATGGAGCCAAAACCATCGACTCCTAAAGCACGTGCTGTTGAAACTCCACTTTCTGGCACAGTTCAGCAACGTGGTGTGAAAGAGCAAAACTTTAAGCAAGCGGGTGATTTATACCGTTCATACTCTGCTAAAGAGAAATCTGACCTCATTATGAACTTAGCAGCTGATCTTGGTAACGTAAAAGATTCAGAAACTAAACACATCATGTTGTCTTATTTCTATAAAGCAGATGCGGATTACGGCACACGTATGACTAAAGCTGTAAACGGTAACTTAGCGACTGTTAAAGCGAAAGCGGCAGCTTTAAAAGACTAATCAAGATTAGTCTTTGAATTGGTGATTAGGGTCTAAGGTGTCACCTCAAAAAAGTCCTGTAAAACTCAATTCCTTTCCTGCAACCCTAGGGGAGTTTTACAGGCATTCGTTATCGAATTTAAACTCAGGTGAGGGAAGAATGAAAAATATTGTATATAGTTTATTAATCGCTTTACTGAGTTTAAGTTCAGTAATGCTTCACGCTCAAACGACGTCTGTCAGTGGCTCACAACAATCAGATCAGAAAGAAGTGATTGACTTATTTTTTGCAGCAGCGAAAACAGGAAACAAAGAAGTTATTCATGAATTTTTGAAACATGGTTTTCCAGTCAATATTAAAAACCATGCTGGTTTTACACCATTAATGATGGCGACCTACTATGGTCATCAAGATATTGTAACGACTCTATTGGAAAACGGCGCAGACCGCTGTGCTCGTGATAATAAGGGTAATACAGCTTTGATGGGTGCTATCTTTAAGCTTGAATGGTCAATTGCCAAACAATTACGCCAGGTCGATTGTGATGCTCAAGCAAAACAGACAGGACACAAGACCACAGAAGAATTCGCAAAAGTTATTGGGCAAGATAAAGCATTGAAAGCTTTGACTGAGTCATATAGTCAAGACAATGCAAAAAAATAATCAGTTTAAGTTTTAGTAATTAGTCGAATAATCTTCGACAATTACTAAAACGAGCTATGAATCGCAACAAAATGTGCTTTAATGCAATAAGTTGCTAAAAACTGAAAAATAATATGTCTGCCATTATTCAATCCTTACTTGATACTGACTTGTATAAATTCACGATGTTACAAGTGGTATTACATCAATTTCCTCAAACGGATAGTGTCTATCAATTTCGTTGTCGTAACCTTGAAGATACAGCCTATCCACTCGTGGATATATTAGAGGAACTGAACGAACAGTTAGATTTACTGTGTCAGCTCAAATTTAAAGAAGACGAATTACAATATTTAAGAAGTTTGCGCTTTATTAAAAGTGATTTTGTAGACTATTTAGAATTATTCCAACTTAAGCGCCGCTTTATTAAAGCCAGTATCGATGATCAAGGTCGTTTAGATATTCGTATCGAAGGACCTATGGTTCAAGCAATGATGTTTGAAATTTTCGTGCTTGCAATCGTCAATGAGCTCTATTTTCGTCGTATTCGCGATGAGCAGGTATTGGCAGAAGGAGAGCGCCGTCTTAAAGCTAAAATTGAATTGTTGAAACACTATGAAAGTAGTCAACAACCGAATGATCCACCATTTCTTGTTTCCGATTTTGGAACACGCCGTCGCTATAGTTTTGACTGGCAGAAACATGTGGTGGAAGAGTTTAATAAGGCTGCACCACATATTTTTCGTGGCACAAGTAATGTTTTATTGGCAAAGCAGTTGGGTATTACACCCATTGGTACGATGGCGCATGAATTTTTACAAGCTTTCCAAGCACTTGATGTTCGCTTACGTGATTTCCAAAAAGCTGCACTTGAAACTTGGGTGCAGGAATATCGCGGAGATTTAGGCATTGCACTGACAGATGTTGTTGGTATGGATGCATTCCTAAGAGACTTTGATTTGTATTTTGCCAAATTGTTTGATGGTCTACGACATGACAGTGGTGATCCATATGAGTGGGGCGATAAAGCCTACGCACATTATAAAAAATTAAAAATTGACAGCAAAACTAAAATGCTCACTTTCAGTGATGGTCTAAACTTAGAGAAGGCATGGGATTTGCATCAATATTTTAAAGATCGTTTCCAAGTCAGTTTCGGGATTGGTACTAACCTCACCAATGATATGGGACAAACTGCTTTGAATATTGTTTTAAAGTTAGTCGAATGCAATGGTCAATCGGTAGCTAAACTCTCTGATAGTCCAGGAAAAACGATGACTGATAATGATACCTTCCTCGCATATTTGCGTCAGGTATTTGATGTTGAGTCTCCTTAATCATAATTTCCCTTTTCTGATTTTTTGCTAATACCATGCAAAAAATCAGAATAATTTTGAAAAAGTCTTGTGCTAAGATTTGAACAAGGCCAATAGAACTATTCAATAAATATGACCACTAACGCTTTTGATTTCGGTCTGCTCATTGAAGCAGAACAACTTGTTCCTCATTTAGGAAGTGAAAAGTTACGTATTGTTGATTTGACCCGAAGTTCGGTCTATGAGCAATTACATATTCCGCATGCTATACATCTGAAGCCAAAATTTTTAGTGCGCCAAGAGGAACAAGCTACGGGTTTATTGCCTGATGATGAAGGGCTTCAGCAGCTAGTCCAGATATTAAACATATCACCTGAGCATCATGTCGTGGTCTATGATGATGAAGGTGGGGCATGGGCTGGTCGACTGATCTGGAATCTACACTGTATGGGTTTTTATAACACCAGTTTATTAAATGGTGGTATTCATGCATGGTTAGGCGCCAACTATCCTACGTCTTCAGAAGTTGAAGAGGTTCAGCCAATCACATGTCTTTTTGAAGTGGAGACATCCAATGTTGATCAACACCGTATTGATTATTCAAATTTAATAAAAAAAATTGAAAATAAAACTTGCCAAGTATGGGACTGCCGGACGGCTGAAGAGTATACCGGGCAACGTCTCGCAGCACGTCGTGGTGGACATATTCCAACGGCTAGACATTTTGAGTGGAGTACTGCACTTAATCGTCAAAATCATTTAAAATTGCACCCCTTAGAACGCACGCAACAACGTTTAGAACAATTGGGGTTTCAATTTGATCAGCCAGTCGTCGTATATTGTCAGTCTCATCACCGTTCAGGTTTAGCTTACATTATTGGTCGATTACTGGGTTGGGATATCCAAGCTTATGATGGTGCGTGGAGCGAGTGGGGCAACCGCCTCGACAGTCCAATCATTACTGGAGAGTCACCTGAGTGAGTCTGACAAATTTAAAAAAGAAACTATTTATTCAAGCGCAGCAAATCGTCCCGCAACAAAAACTCAGCCGTTTGGTGGGTAAAGTCGCAGCTAGTGAAAACCCAGTATTAAAGAATGTTGTCATTCAAGCATTTAAAGCAAAATATGGCATTGATATGTCAATTGCTGAGCAACAAAATGCCTTGAAATTTAAATCCTTTAATGAGTTTTTCACTCGCTCTTTGAAAACAGGCGTTCGTTCAATTGATCCTAATCCTAAAAGTGTCGTGTCACCTGCAGACGGTGCAATTTCACAATTGGGTAAAATCAATGAGGGCGATATTTTTCAGGCAAAAGGTCAAAGCTTTTCAGTTGAAAAGTTAATTGGTGATCCTCAATTGGCAGCACCATTCAAAAATGGTGAATTTGCAACAGTGTACTTATCACCGCGTGATTATCATCGTGTGCATATGCCTTATTCTGGTACATTGACTGAAACTTTATATATTCCAGGTGAATTATTTTCAGTCAACCAAACTACAGCTGAAAATATTCCGGGTTTGTTTGCACGTAATGAACGAATGGTATGTTTATTCGATACTGATATTGGTCGTATGGCTGTTGTTTTAGTTGGCGCAATGATTGTTGCTGGAATTGAAACTGTTGCGACAGGTAAAGTAAAACCAACAGGTCGCTTAGAGCTGAACCATCATGCGATGAAACTTGAAAAAGGTGATGAGCTCGGACGTTTTTATTTGGGTTCAACGGCTGTAGTTTTGTTTGAGAAAGATAAAATGCAATGGGACCAAGCATTTAAGGCGAACTCAACTGTAGTAATGGGTGAAGCGTTGGGTCATCTTATTTGAGTATATCTTTTGAATAAGAAAAGCGCCTAAGGCGCTTTTTTTATTCGTGCATTTTATACAAGCGTTCTTTGGGAAACACGGCAATAAATGTAGAGCCTTCGTTTTCTTTCGACTCGATTTCAATATGTGCGCCATGTTGCATAAGTACGTGCTTAACGATGGCAAGGCCTAAACCAGTACCACCTGTTTGACGACTGCGTGCACTATCCACACGATAAAAACGCTCAGTTAAACGCGGTAAGTGTTTTGGATCAATTCCAATACCAGTATCCTGAACAGAAAAATAGCCACGTTCTCCATCATCATGCCAGCCGATGGTGATGGTGCCACCTTTCGGGGTGTACTTTATGGCATTGGTAATTAAGTTGCTAAATGCACTCGCCAATTCCATATCTGAACCAATTAAGTCACAGTGGCTGTCTATATCAAGGTTAAGTGTATGACCATAATCAATATTGTAAGCTTGCGCATCATCAAACAGATGGTTCATTAAACTTGGCATTTCGATAATTTGATTTTTCGCAATTTGTTTTTCATTTTCTAAACGAGACAAAAGCAAAAGATCATTGACCAATGCATTCATGCGTTTAGTTTGCGATTGCATTTGTTCAAAGGCACGTTTCCAACGCGGATTGATATCTTCTTGATCTGTGAATGTTTCGATATACCCACTTAACACTGTGAGTGGTGTTCTTAATTCATGTGAAATATTGTCAACAAAATCTGAACGCATTTGCTCGAGATTTTTCATACGCGTAATGTCGTGAGCAACTAAGAGGCGACTTTCATTGCCAAAGCGAGTCAGTTTGATTTGCGCGTACTTATTATCATGGTTCACCAATTTAATTTTTACACCATCTGGTGCTTGATGGGTATTATGAAAATATTCAATAAAATCTGGCTGGCGAATAATCGTGAGCAGGTTGCGGCCACGATCAACAGCTTGAATGCCAAATAACTTTTCCGCAGCAGGATTCCACCATTCGATTTGATGGGAATCATCCGTAAGAATAATCGCTTCTGATAAAGCCACGAGAGAAGATTGAGTTCGATCGATCAGTCCAACCATTTCAGACTGAACAATACGTTCTTGGCGTTGAGCCCGATATACATTGAACAGTAATGCCCCCCAGATTCCATTTAAATTTGGTGGTACATCGTAAGGACGATTCGAAATCCAATCATTGACTAAATATAATGAGCGTAATTGGATACCAAAAAATATGAGACAGGCAATGCCTAAGCATATCCAAAGATAGCCAATCCCTAACCCGATACAGCCCGCAATAATCAGTAGAAATACCAGTAAACGTAAGTCTTGCTTGGCAAAAGTCCATAAACTGCTATATAGAAACTTTTGATGTTCACGTGCCAATTCTGGGACGGGGTAGGGTTCGTACATAAAATCTAAATTAACCTAAAGCAACATCAGCTCGTGTTGAAAAACGATAGCCAGTACCACGCACAGTTTGAACATAACGGTCTGCACCATAAGGTTCGAGCACCTTACGTAAGCGACGGATATGGACGTCGATGGTTCTGTCTTCAATATACACATTTCCACCCCATACCTGATCAAGTAATTGAGCACGGGTATAGGCACGTTCTGGATGAGTCATAAAGAATGCCAATAGACGATATTCTGTTGGCCCCATATCAAGAATATTTTGATTATAGCTGACACGTTGGCTTACTGGGTCAAGAATTAAGCCATTTGCATCAATGGTTTTTTCGCCATTTAACGCATTTGCACGTCTTAACACTGCTTTAATACGGGATACCAACTCACGTGTTGAAAATGGTTTCGTCATATAGTCATCTGCACCAGCATCAAGACCTTGAACTTTATGGTCTTCTTCGCCACGCGCAGTCAACATAATGACTGGAATTTCTGAAAGTGTTTCATCACGCTTAAGGCGACGACACAAATCTACGCCACTCACGCCACCCGGTAACATCCAGTCGAGTAGGATAAGCGCTGGACGTTGATCAACAATCATTTGATGTGCTTGTTTCGCATCTTCTGCTTCCAAGCATTGAAAGCCTGCCATATCTAAAGAAGTATGGATCATTTCCCGAATTGGGAGCTCGTCGTCGACAATTAAAATGTAGTCATCTTTCACAACGCAATATCCTATGATGAACGGTGAACCGTTTTATATTTATGACAGGCTTATTACAAAGATTAATTATGACAGTATCATTGCAAGATGGAAATCGAAGTTAAATATAGCAATGTTTTGTGACAATTAGGCTGATATTTTGTCTCATTGATATTTATTAATCTGAAATTAAATCAATATCTTAAATTTACTTACGATTTGTCACAATTTCTTCATCTTAATTTGATGCTACTTTTTCATTAGATCATTCAATAGGGCGAGAAAAACGGTTTTACATGCCTGAACGACCTCAGCACGTGGAAGTTTAAAACCACCTACTACCCAGCGAACAGCAACTTGAGTGACATAGCCATTTAGACCAGTTGCAATCAAGGAGATCTCTTTTTCAGTGAGATGGGTATGTGGCATCATTAATGTGACAAAGGCATGAATCATTCGGTCGAAACGGCCCATTGTTTCTTGAATGGTTGCATGATTATGAAGTTCTTGGACGAGCATTGCATCAATATAAATAATCCGAGCGGTACGCGGATCATCTTCTAAAAAACTAAAGAACGCATTTAGACCTGCATCAATCATGTTTAGAGGCTCAGGAGAGGCTTTCATAATAGCTTGCATTAATGTTTGTTGAAGCTTCTCAATCAGTTCTAAAAAGATCGTTTGGAATAAGTTTTCACTTTTCTTAAAAGATTCATAAAAGTAACGTTCAGTTAATTTCGCTTGTGTGCAAATATCTTTAACGGTTACTGAGAAAAAACCATGAGTTCCATATGCTTCAATACCCGCTTCAATAAGTTTCTCACGGCGTGCTTGTTTGCGTTCAGTTAAGGACATCCCTTTAAATTGACGCTCTTTTGCGGGAGGCTTTTCAATCGCTTGCTCGTGTTCTGATGGAGTGAGGTTCTCTGGGTTCATAGCAATTCGAGTCTTTTTATAAAAGTGTTATGCTGCGGTCAGTATAGAGTACTGATCAGCTAAAGATACTAAATTGGCCTATAGTAACAATAAAAATGGTCGATAGTTACATTGACAATAATAATTGTCAAAATTATAGTGAACATGAATGACCCAGATCAACGCTGTGGTGCATAAAAATCAAAAAAAGGATTCACAATGAAAAATTTTAAAAACAAAGTGGCTGCAATCACAGGTGCAGGTTCTGGTATTGGTCAACAACTTGCAGTGTTACTGGCTAAGCAAGGTTGTCATTTGTCTTTAAGTGACGTAAATGAAAAGGGCTTAGCAGAAACAGTTGAACTGACGAAGAATGCAAATGTACGAGTCACAACCAAGAAAGTAGATGTTGCGAATCGTGACGAAGTTAAAGCATGGGCGGCTGAAACTGTACAGAATCATGGTTCAGTGAACATGATTTTCAACAATGCTGGGGTGGCATTGGGTTCGACCGTTGAAGGCGCAACATACGAAGAGTTGGAATGGATTGTTAATATTAACTTTTGGGGTGTCGTGTACGGCACTAAAGAATTTTTACCGTATATTAAAAAAACAGGTGATGGACACATTATCAACATTTCAAGTTTATTCGGTTTAACTGCGCAACCCACTCAGTCTGCTTATAATGCAACTAAATTTGCTGTACGTGGTTTCACTGAATCTCTTCGTCAAGAGCTAGATATTGAAAATGTGGGTGTGAGCGCGCTGTGCGTACATCCAGGTGGCATTCGTACCAATATTGCGAAAGCTGCAAAAATGAATGACAGTTTAAAATCTTTGGGCATGAATCCACAGAAATCTGCACAGACATTTGATAAGTTATTACGTTGTCCACCTGAAGAAGCAGCGCGTCAAATTCTAGAAGCAGTACAAAAAGATCGCCGTCGTTTACTGATTGGCAACGATGCGAAAGTGATTGATTTGATGCAACGTGTGATGCCAACGGGCTATCAAAAAGTGACTGCATTTGCGACTAAAATGAGTAAACGTTTCGATTCTAAATAATCGTTAAAAAAACCCGCGTCATGCGGGTTTTTTATTTTCCTGATTTCTAATTTAAATCAGTACTTGGACAGTTTTCTTTTTCCAAACAAATTGATAATACAAACCTTGCATCACACATAAGCAAACGAAAGCCAAAGCATAGGCGTACCAGATTCCCGCCAGCCCCCACCATGCGCTAAATAGATAAGCTGCTGGGAGTTCTATACAAAGTATGGCCACTATATTGATGATCATTGGCATAGTGACAGTGCCACTTGCACGCATAATTGAGGCGAAAATAGCACTCGCGCCAAAAAATAAAATTGACCACAGCACAATAAACAATAATTGTTGCCCGAGTATCACAACTTTATCATCTGTAATAAATAATGCCATGAGATATTTTGAGAACAAATAAGCCAAGATTACGAGCCCGCCTGTAAAGACAAAATTCATGCCCAGTGCTGTTTTAGTTACACGTGATAAAGAATCCGCTTTACCTGCACCAATCGCTTGAGCCCCAAAAATAGAAGCGGCAATTGCGATAGACAGAGCAGGGAATTGGATATAGTTCAAAACCTGATTGACTGCGCCATAAGCAGCTGTTGCTTCTGAACCATAGCGATTGACCAAGCCGACAATGACTAAACCTGCCACAGAAGTCGTGACCATTTGAATGCCAGTAGGAACGCCAAGCCTGAGAATAATTTTGCTTAGTTCAGGATTGTGGCGTACATGTTTACACATTGCTAAATCTGGACGTAATGGATGATTTTTTTTATTTAAATAAACGTACAGAAAAATAAGCACGGCCAGATAACCCACAATCGTGGCGATGGCAGGTGCAATGATACCCAATTGAGGAAATCCAAAATATCCAGCGATGAGAACAGGGGTAATAAAGAGCCCAATTAAACTGGTCATTCCCAAAGCGATGAGAGGTGTAATGCTATCACCGACACCACGTAAGATAGAGGTATAAATAATATAGATAAAGAGGAGTGGGCTACCTGCTAACATCCATTGAACATAAGGCAAAGATAAATGCATGACACTTGGGTCTGTGCCCAAGGCCTCAAGAATGTGGCGTGCAGATAGAACACCTAAAATGGCAATAATCGTCCCGCCGATCAATGTCATAAAAATAGTAGAGCCGACAACTGCTCGAACTTTTTCTAAATTTTGTGCTCCCCACGCTTGACCAACCAATACCGTCGAGCCAGCCGAAAGCCCAATTACAAAAGCCAAGAGACAGAACAAAATAGGGAAGAAGACTGAAACAGCAGCAATTGCTTGGACGCCCATCATTTGCCCGACGAAGATCGTATTAATTGTGCCTGATAAATTTTGCAGGATATTGGTTGCAATCAGCGGAACTAAAAAAACTAAAAAAACTTTCCAGAAACCAGGTTCATCAATCGGCCGTAAGGTTCTCGCCATATATAAGTCTTATCCATTATTGTTTTCTATATCAACGGATTGACCTTAGCACCTTATCATTCAAATTGCTTTAGTAATAAAGTAATCCGTTGCATCTCTTTTCGTTATTGTGATTAAACCTTCGTTAAAATTTCTCCTGCAAGATGCAAGGTTTCTTCTTGTTTTGCAAAACAGACTCGAATGAGCTTCAGATCTTGAGGTGGCTGTTGATAAAACACTGATATAGGAATCGCTACCAGTTTGTGTTGTTCTGCAAGATATTGGCACATTTCTATATCTGTGAGCTCAGGTCTTAGTGTACTGAAATCTAAGTTTTGAAAATAAGTTCCTGGTGACGGCAGATATTGAAATTTTGAATGTTGAATTCCATGGATGAATAAGTCACGTTTAGCTTGATAAAAATTGGGGAGATCTAAAATATGTTCAGGATGTTGTTCGATGAATTGATTAAGCGCGACTTGAATCGGATGGACACCACAGAAATTGGCAAATTGATAAATTTGACGAAATACTTTCATCAGTGCCTGAGGTGCAACGCAATATCCAGTTTTCCAACCAGTAACATGAAACGTTTTTCCGAATGAACCAATCACAAAACTACGATCTCGAAGTTCAGGAAAACTAAGCGCAGAATAATGTTGTTGACCATCAAACACTAAATGTTCATAGACCTCGTCAGAAAGTACACAAATGTTTTTATCCTGAATCAACTCGATCAGTTGTTGCCAATCTTGCTTGGACCAAATTGCACCTGAGGGATTATGTGGTGTATTTACAATGATTAATCGCGTTCGTTCATTTATTCGATCTTTCACCACATTCCAGTCAACATGGAAGTCTTGATGTATCAAGTTGATATGGATCGCTTGCGCCCCAGCGAGTTTCACTGCAGGTGCATAACTATCATAAGCAGGATCGAAAATAATTACTTCATCTCCAGCATTTACAACAGCTTGAATCGCACACAAAATTGCAGTCGTTGCACCAGGTGTAATGGTGATTTCGCTGATCGGGTCTAAATCGACTTGGTCTCGTTGGCAGAATTGGGCTGCAATTTTTTGTCTTAAACTCAGCAGACCGTCACCAGGTGGATATTGGTTATAGCCTTGTTGTGTGGCTTGAGCTAAAGCTGCAATTAATTCAGGAGGAGGTGGAAAATCAGGAAAACCTTGAGAAAGATTTAATGCGTTCAACTTTTGGGCGAGTGCTGACATCACGCTAAAAATAGTGACACCTAAGTCTGGTAATTTAGATTCAATTTTAATCATGCTGGATAGTAATATTTAGCCCGTTTCTTCGTAGTTTAGCAGTTGAAATGCCTGCACTAAATACAAATATCTGCGACATATTCGTTTTAATTTTCATAAGATTCTAATGATCTTCAATTAAGTTTAAAACCTTAGATGATCTATGTGATCTCATGTTAAAAATGATTGATCTGACTTTGCTTCATTTCATTTTTTAACCAATTTAAAAAAATAATCTTCCGAGGATCTTCAATAAATCTAGTATGGGACAGTAGATAATAGGCAGAACCATCCTGAAGAATTGGTGTTATTTTTTTTACAGACTTGAGCTCTAATTCTTTTTCAATCATGTAGATAGAAATGATCGTCTTTCCTAGGCCAGCCAAGCAGCCTTCTAAACATAAGTAAAAATGCTCTAATTCTATTTTGGAATGTTTCTTCAAAATATCTTTGAGTTCATCCAATTGGTGTAATTTTTTTGAAAAATAAGGGCGTGATTTAGAAATTAACAATTCTTTGGTTTTAGGGTGGTGAGATGCTTGGACTGCCACAATATATTCATCGCCAATTTTCTCACTAAACAGATGCGACCCCCATTCAAAATCATTTCTTCGTATTGCGATATCGATATTATCTTTTTCAAAGTCGACTACACCACCACCTGTGAGCAAAACCACTTCAAAATCATGTCCAAGTTTTTTAAATTCAACAAGTCGTGGAATTAACCACTTCATCGAAATGGTTGGTTCACAGGACAGTACCAATTGTTTGTTTTCAGTTTTATTTTGAGTTAGTCCAATTAAACAATCATCCAATTGATTGAAAATATTCTGAGCGCAATGAAAAAGAGTTTCTCCTTCTTTGGTGAGTATCAAGGTTTTATTTCGTCGTTCAAATAATGTGATATTTAATATTTCTTCGAGATTGTAAATTTGCTTACTGACGGCACTTTGCGTAACAAATAATTTCTTTGCTGCAATCGTGACACTGCTGTATTTAGCGACAAAATAAAAAAACTTCAGTGAATTCAAAGATATTTTTTCTATCATTCCAAAAACTCATATATTTTTAGTCGATTTTATTGATTTTATTTTTTTAACTTTTGTTCAAAATGAAGATTACCAAAAGCAAAATAAAGCTAATACAATGGAAAATATATTAAAATTCAGTCCATTTAACAAGCAGCATCTCCATGAATACACATATTCAAAAGAGATAATCAAAAAGGGGTATGCGTTTATTGATTTAAATACATTCCAAGAAATACAGAAAAATAATAATTTTCACGATGTTAATGAGCAAGATGTCAGTGATTTTATAGACAGTTGGAACGCTCTAGATTTAGATCAATTTATGTCGGATAAAGGTAAATATCGAACAAGAAAACATGCAACTTTTACTATTAATGATAAGCATAAAATTTTACTGAAAAATTCTTATATTCCTCATTTTCAGACGATTGAATACAACACTTTGAATGGTGGAATTGCGAGATATTTTTCAGAGATTGATAAAAATACAATTGAAAATCCAATTTTTAGAAATTTACTACAATTCGCATATCTCACCTTTTCAGAAATTGAAACTGAAAATTGGTTTATCGAAGCGCATCAATTTCGCATTGAAGCAAAATTTAACGATAGTGGTAAGCCAACCCCTGAGGGGATACATCGAGATGGGGTGGATTTCGTTTTAATGGCCATGATCAACCGTCAAAATGTTCAGGGTGGAATGACCCGAATTTATGACTTAAATAAGAATTTGAAAGCAGAATTTATGCTTGAAAATTTTTTAGATATCGCACTTGTGGATGATCATCAGGTCTATCACAGCGTAACGGAAATCAAAGTCAATGATTTTACGTTGGGTGATACTGGATTAAGAGATGTATTAGTGATCACGTTTAAAAAGGCATAATGAATGGGTGAGTTTATAGCAGTTATTCTCATCACCATACTCGCTGTTGTGAGTCCTGGTGCTGATTTCGCTATCGTGACAAAAAACAGTTACTTATATGGTAGAAGGATAGGTGTTCTCACTTCACTGGGAATTTCTTTAGGTGTGTTGATTCATGTGACTTATACGCTCATTGCTGTCGCATTTGTCATGGCGTATACACCTCAAATTCTAAATATTGTGAAGTATATTGGAGCCATCTATCTCATCTATATCGGTTATAAAACTTTTGTACAAAGTCCGGTTGTCGAGACGTCATCAACTGCTGCAATTAATCCTTTTCAAGCAGTGAAATATGGCTTTTTCACCAATGCACTTAATCCTAAAACGACTTTATTTGTGATTAGTACATACACTCAGATCATCAGTGTGAGTACGCCGAAAGCGATTCTGGTCGGTTATGGGCTATTTATGTCTTTTGCTCATTTTTTATGGTTTGGATTGGTGGCTTTGCTTTTTTCATCGATTGTTTTAAGACAGAAAATGTTAGCTAAGCAAGTACAGATTAACAGAGTGATTGGAACTGTATTATGTCTGCTAGGGATAGCACTTCTGTTTGCTAAATTTCAATAATAGGGTAGCAATATGAAAAAGATGGCTTTTATCGATATGGAAGGTGTTCTTGTCCCTGAAATATGGAAACACTTTTCAAATGTATACAATATCCCAGAGTTGGCGATTACAACTCGAGAAGTCGCAGACTATAAGTCTCTGATGGAATTTAGAATTAATTTACTGAAAGAAAATAAAATTCCTTTAAAACAATTAATCGATGACATTAAAGAACTGGATGTCATTCCAGATGCTAAGGAGTTTTTAGAATATTTGCAAAAGGCTGAAAATTTTGAAGTTAACATTATTTCAGATTGCTTTTATGAGTTTTTATTTCCCTTTTTTGAAAAATTAAATCTTCCTGTTAAAAATACATATTGTCATCACTTAGAAATTGGACCAGATGGATTTATAGAAAATGTTCTGTATACACGAGATAAAGGGAAACATGAAATTATTGTAAAGTTCCAAAAAGAAAACGTTTCAATGACCAATAGTATTGCGATCGGTGATGCATTCAATGATTTTTCGATGTTGCATTTAGTTGATTATGGTTTTTTATTTCAACCTTCAGAAGACGTGAGAAAGAACTCCCCAGCTTATTTTTGTAAAGTAGACTCTTATCAAGATATTATTTCACATTTAAATCGTAAAAAAAATATGTAACCTTATAATATTATTATGGTTTATATAAGATGAAGCAGATAGGAATGACTCTAGTGATAGCTTAGTTCTTTAAATGGATTAAGAATAATAAATACAGCCCATTCATGCAGAAATGGGCTTTTTGATGACGTCAATTCACAATGAATTCAATTTTAGTCAGCGACCAAATTTAAATTTCATTTCTAAGTTAAATCAAAAATTCAACTGCTGCTCGGATGATCCCTAACACTAAACCGATAAATGCACCAACGACAACACCGTTGACGCGAATCATATGTAAGTCACCACCGACTTCATTTTCAATTTTATCGATCATTTCTCGTGAGTCCCATTCGTGAATGCGTTCACTGATAAATAAAATGACTTTTTCGCTGTATTGATCACTGAGATTGACTGCCATTGAACTCATTTTTTCATTTAATAATTGGCGTAATGCAGGATTGGAAATGATGTTTTGACCGACTTGTTGAATCGCAACACGTAAATTTTCAGCTATACCTGAATCTGCTTTCTCCAAATCTTCACGAATGGCATTGCACAGAATGACGACGGCACCAGTAATAAAATTTAAAACTTGAGGACTATCTAACAATGCATTTTTAGTTTCATTTAATTTAAGACTCGCCTGACTTTCAGGATTTGCCAGTTCAGTCATTAAATGCTGTGCAATACTCTCAATTTTTTGACGCCATGGATGCTCTGGATCTGCCAACATTGACTCGACACGCTCTATTAAAGAGTCAATCGTTCTTTGTTGAACATCGATA
Source organism: Acinetobacter sp. Ver3 (assembly GCF_000632455.1). Classification (GTDB taxonomy): domain Bacteria; phylum Pseudomonadota; class Gammaproteobacteria; order Pseudomonadales; family Moraxellaceae; genus Acinetobacter. The sequence goes on along the minus strand of NZ_JFYL01000005.1, from coordinate 39,015 downwards.
CCGATCCAACTTGCGCCTTTGGCTAAACGCCACACTCCGAGTTCTTTAAATAGGGTGCGGGTTAGCTCCCGAGTTTGTTCAGGATGTGAAGTCACCCAACCGTGCGCAACATCGAGACCACGTTGTAAAACATCTTGGTGGAAGTCATTTTCTAATACGGCACGCATCATTTCACTGGCCAGGGTATTGATTTGAGTGTTCTTTACCCATTGCACACTGTTAGTTTGAATAAACCTACCGACTTGTTCTTGTCCAACAAACTCAAAAACTTTAGGCACTGTCTGTTGAATCACTTGAGTCACTTGACGATTGTTATCTGGATTGGCTAGCCATTGTCCTACTGCCAAACTCACATCTGTTTGACTCAAGCTTTTTGCCACAATCTGTGGCGATAGGAAGTTTTCTTGAACAAAACGTCCCATGGATTCTGCAATACGCGCTTTGTTACGTGGAATAATTTCGGTGTGATCTTTTAAAAACTTAGGAATAGGGATACGGCCGAATGGGTTCCGAAACAAAACCGTAATGGCATACCAATCTGCTAAACCACCAACCACACCTGCTTCAGCAGACAACATTAAAATATGAATAAGCCAAACATATTCTGGAAAAATTTTGGCAGCCACCATGAGCGATATCCAAGCCAATACAGCGACAACCAGTGCGATCATGGCAAACCGTTTGCTTCGATCCAGACTAGGGGTAGTCATTGTTGGTGATGCACTCATGCATAATTCCTATGTAAGCTGTTGTATTAATATTATTTTATTGTGATTGAGAAGGCTGTGTTTGTACAGGCAGTACGTCGCCTGTAGCACTTAAACCATATTTAGACCCTAAGGCCTGTAAAATTAAACGTGCATCAAAAGCATCTTGAGGTGCTGTTTTTTGATCTTTAAAACAGGTGATGGTATAGGCTACTTGAACTGGCTCTAAACTGACCACCTGTGGCACATCATAAAAAGGATCAAAGAACATAGGATGTCTACGATATCCATAACCATACGGGTAAGGATTGGAATAAACCACAGCTTGACGAGGTGGTTGTTGTGTGCGATTGCTTGGATCATCTTGGACTTTAAAAAAATGAAAGCCCTGTTTGACCGTTGTTTGTGCAGCTTTAAGTAAGGTTATTTCTTCAGCTGTACCATAGCTCATGTTGGATGAGCCTTGAAAACTAATACGATACGTTGATTGGTTCAAGGGAATAGTTGCGAATTGCCCAAGCTGATCAAATGTACGCGGTTTACTTGGCGTCGTGACACAACCAGACAGCAGGATCATGCCAGATAATCCCAAAATCATGCATAAGTTTTTCATTTCGCTCTCCTGAAGTCTGTTGTATCAATATCAATTTAGAAGCTACTGTTTGGCTGTTTTAAGAATTCTATTTCCTCAGGCGTAGAGAGACGATTTAAAATTTCATTACGATGAGGATAGCGACCGAAACGTTCAATGATGACTTGATGCTTCTTCTCAAAGTCTAAATTTACAGGGTTGCCTAATGCCTCAAACAAACGAAGTGCTTGAGTGTGAATGATTTTTGATTCGCTATGCATGAAAGGCATATATAAGAAGCTACGTTGTTCAGGTTCCAGTTCGAGATCTAAACCAAGACGAACCGCTTCTTGAGCTAGCCCAAGTGCTAACGGATCTTGGGCAAAAGATTCAGCTTTGCCACGATAAACATTACGAGAAAATTGATCTAAGACAATGATTTCTGCTAAGCGTCCTAAAGCAGTTTCCCGCCATGTCCATAGTTCGCCTGCGGCAGCTTGTTGGATGGTGTGACCAAATTGCGCTTGAATAAGTTGATCGAAAGCATCGCTTTTCGCAAACCAATGCGGTTGAGTTTCAGCACTGAACCAAAAATCTATAACGTTGTGATAATTCATATTCTTTACAGTTTGTTAGCATTTATTCTGCAATAAAATCACAAATTTCAGATGTCTTAAAGACTAAGATTGTGTTAAAAATTTGCCAAAATAAAAGGTTTATCCAACTGAAATGTATATGCAAACTGCATTTAGGAATATAAATCACGGTATACTTGATATAAATCAATAATTTTTTATCTCAGTCGATCTTCTAGATAAGCGAGTAAGTAATGAGTCAATCCGAAGCGCTCTCTGAAACAATTTTACCAAATTGGGTGGATTCGACGGTTTTTAAAGGTATGTTACGAGGCATTGAGCGCGAAAGCCTAAGGATGCAAAGTGATGGCTTTATCTCCCAGAAAGATCATCCTAAGGGTTTAGGCTCTGCGTTAACTCATCCTCATATTACGACAGATTATTCTGAAGCTTTACTTGAGTTTATTACGCCTCCTCAATCTTCAATTCCTGAAGCATTAAGCTATTTAGAAGATATTCATGCTTTCACCCATCGACACCTAGAAGATGGTGAAAAGCTATGGCCAATGTCGATGCCTTGTATGTTGGATGATGAAGAAGAAAGCATTCGTCTTGCGCAATATGGCTCATCCAATATCGGTAAATTCAAAACCTTATACCGCCGTGGTTTAGGTGTACGTTATGGTCGTCGTATGCAGACGATTTCAGGTGTACATTACAATGTTTCATTCCCTGATGCGTTGTTTGAGCAGTTGCAAGCAAACGAGCAAGATGAAGCTTTAAAACAGCTCAGTTTGCAGGATTATCGCAGCCATCGATATTTCGCTTTAATTCGAAATTTCATTCGTTTAACCCCATTGGTTATGTTCCTGATAGGTGCAAGCCCATCGGTCTGTCGTTGTTTTATGACGGGTCGTGAACATCATTTATTGCCTTTAATTAAGGGAACATTGTATTTGCCATATGCCACTGCATTGCGTATGGGGCGCTTTGGATATCAAAACTCGGCGCAGAAAGAGTTAGGTATTCATTACAATGATTTGAAAGGATATTTAGCAGGTTTACAAAAGGCGGTGAAAACGTCTTATGCTGCTTTCAGTCGTTTGGGATTAGATGACGAAGCGGGTGAGCCGATCCAAATTAATGATCACGTACTGCAAATTGAAAACGAGTACTACAGTCTTGTACGTCCTAAACAAGTACCACAGTCTGGTGAAACACCATCTGATGCATTAGCAAACCGTGGGGTAGGGTATGTTGAATTACGCGCAGTAGATGTGAATCCATACAGCCCAATTGGTATCAATGAAGATACTGCAGGCTTCCTTGAGGTATTAGCGCTTTATTGTTTATTAAAAGACAGTCCTGAACTGCTAGATGATGAACTTGAAGTGATTGAGCAAAATCAGCAAGAAGTTGTGAATCGTGGGCGTGCACCAAATGCTGCCATTGTTGAAAATGGTCAATCAATTGAAATTGAGACATGGGCAAATCAATATCTCAAACAGATGCAGCCTTTAGCAGAAACGTTAGATCAAGCTCACTCGACCTCGTTGTATTCTGATGCAATGCAAATTATGCAATCACGAGTAGATGAAGTGGATGAAACCTTCTCTGCGAAAATAGTAGAAGATACAGTAAAACATAGTGGTACTTGGAGCTTAGGTAGTGTGCTCGCGCATCAACATGCTGATCATTATCAAAACTATGTGTTATCTCAGGATAAAGTCACCTATTTTGAACAACTCACAGTGCAATCACTTGAACAGCAACAACAGTTGGAAGCAGAGTCTAGTTTAAGCTTTACAGAATATCTAAAAGTATATCGATAAAAATATTGAGGAAAGTATATGCAGTGGCAAAATTACCGCATGGTGAGTGGCCTGTTGTTTATAGCCAGTGTGATTGGAATGGCCTTCGCGTTGTATCTCGAACATGTCCAAGGTCTTGAACCTTGTCCATTGTGTGTATTTCAACGGTTAGGTCTGATCGGATTGGGGCTGATTTCTTTTATTGCGTTTCTACACAATCCCGTCCGTAATGGTTTAAAACGAGTATATGCTTTCCTAGGGACATTATCGATTTTATGGTCAGCGTGTGTTGCTGCACGTCATGTCTGGCTGCAGAGTTTACCTCCAGATAAAGTGCCAAGTTGTGGGCCTGGCTTAGATTATTTGGTAGATGCTTTGCCGCTTAAAACTGTGCTTCAACAAGTGCTGTCAGGATCAGGCGAATGTGCGGTAGTAGACTGGACTTTCCTAGGTCAGTCTTTACCTGTGTGGTCTTTGGTATTTTTTAGTATTCTGCTGATCATCTCGATTTGGCAGTTATTCAGAAAGTATCCTGCTTAAAATAAAAAAGCCAACTGATCAGTTGGCTTTTTTATTGAAGATGGTCAGGTTTCTACGATTCCTTCCATGCTTTCTAATTTGATTAAATATTTACGGATTTGCTCTTCAGCTAATTCATCGTGATGTGGATAGAACCATTTAACGATTTGCTCAGCAACACTGGAATGGTATTGAATCTCCATATGATTGAGCCCGTAGAACACCGCTTTGTGTGATTCTGGCAATTTCAGTTGGAATCGCGGATTTGGATGCTCACCCAAAGCACTTTGCACACTCACTAAGTAATCGCCAATGACTTTAAGTGTACGATTTTTACGATTTTCAAACTCAATTGTTCCAGCTACTAAGAATGTATTGATATGTGAAGGCAGCGGTGCAGGTTTACGATTATCATCCATCATGCCAATACGAGCGTGATTGTGTTCCCAGTCGTCATCACGGACACTACCATGGCGTAAATCCAAAATACCATCACTGCGAATATTCACAATGTGGCTGGCTAACTTGATGACGGGAAAGTGTCCAATTTTTTCTTGAACGGCAAAGCCAATACGTTCTAGAACCGCACCATGATGTGGAGAACCTAAGCAGACCAAATTCTCTGCCATGTGAAACCATTGATGGAGATTTTGTTTACCATAAAACAAAGCACTTCTAGAAACCAAACCACCCATACTGTGACCGATTAAATCAAGACTGGTGATACGTGGATTGCGCTTTACCAAGTCTTCAAGCATATTGGCCAACGAACGACCATTCGCTGAAATTCTGCGACCAGTGTTGTAATGCAAATAAAGCATGGTGTTGTTGTCGCGTTGTGCAAGCAGTTTTTCACCAATACCGCCATAGTTGCGATTGGTCCAATCAAGATGATTCATGCACAGACCATGGCAAAAGATCACGACACGACCTGACAGGTCACCCTGTTGTAACTCTCCATAGTGATCATACAGATTACTGGTAATCGCCAACGGATTTTGATTTTTAAGTAAATAGTCGCCAATCACGCCATTAAGAGCACTGACCAAAAAAATCATTTTTGGCGTGAGGGGCTTATCATGGAGTTTCGGAAATTGATCAATGATTTTGCGCAGGGCTGGTGCGACCAAATAATTTCCGTAATTTAGAAGCGTGTCATATGAAAATTGATATAACTTTCGAACGTAGGTTTTCTTTTGAAATTCTTTTGATGTTTTTTTACTTAAACCAAATACGGTTAAGAGCACTTCACGTTGAAGTGATTGAATGAGATTTTGAACAGCGTGGTTAATTGGAGTGCTGACCAGTTGTGCCAAACCTTCAAGCACATCGGCCTGACTCGGAGGAGATCGATCCCATTTACAATAGGTTTCATGTAGTGGCGTTAAACTCGGCATCTAGTCTTATCCTGATAGTGCATGATCATCTAAAGACACTTTATTTTTAGCAATGATCACTGTATAAAATTCCTTGTATTTATCTTATGTTGTTCATCCCGAACAATTTTTAAGATAACTTTGATTTCAGGTCGGCTCTAATTTTTTTGTCTGACAATATTTGTTATCGTACAAAAGAGAAACAAATATGTGATCTGATTCACAATAAAAATTAGAACAATTTTGAGGAAAATGCAATTAATCAGTTTATGAATATTATCTATCTACATGGATTTCAAAGTAGTCCTTTTTCGATTAAAGGGCAACTGATTCGTCAGTATTTTGAAAGACATGAACATGTACAAGTGCATTTGCCCGATTTAAATATGCCGCCTGATCAGGTCATTACTTCGATTTCGACACTCATCGAGTCTATGTCGAATGTCGTTTTGATTGGGAGCAGTTTAGGTGGATTTTATGCGACGCAGCTTGCCGCGAAACATGGAGTCGCAGCTGTACTGATTAATCCCGCTATGCAACCATGGAAATTATTTAGAAACTTGTTTTCAACGGCGCAGTTTCCTTATCCAGTCACTGCGAATTGGTCGTTAGATGAAGCTCAGCTTGATCAATTGGAGCATATGGCAGTTCCGTTTGTGCAAGATGCAGACAAAATCTTGGTCTTGTTACAACAAGGTGATGAAGTTTTGGATTATCGTGAAGCGGAACGTTATTATAATTGCGATGGTCATCAAGCGTTCCTCATTACAGAAACATATGGCAATCACGCGATGGATGATTTCGCGGATAAAATACCCTTGGTATATCAGTTTTTAGCTGACAGCTTAAAATAAGGAAACAATTCAACGTGTCTCAATATACGGCCCAATCCCTTGAAGTCTTATCTGGTTTAGATCCTGTACGCCGTCGTCCAGGCATGTATACCGATACCACGCGTCCAAACCATTTGGCGCAAGAGGTCATTGATAATGCGGTCGATGAAGCATTGGCAGGACACGCGAATAAAATTACAGTGACTGTGTATAAAGATGGTTCATTGTCAGTAGAAGATAACGGGCGTGGTATGCCAGTTGATATTCATCCTGAATATGGTCAAAGCGGCATTGAAATTATTCTGACTAAACTGCATGCAGGCGGGAAATTCAGCACAGATAATTATCAATTCTCTGGTGGTTTGCACGGGGTTGGTATTTCTGTTGTAAATGCGCTTTCCACACGTGTGGAAGTTCAAGTTCAGCGCCAAGGTAATTTATACAAAATGGCCTTTGAGCAAGGTGAAGCAACGGCACCACTTGAAGTTCTGGAAGGTAAAGCACCTAAACGTGCATCGGGTACCTCAGTTCACTTTTGGCCTGAAGCGAAATATTTTGATTCACCTAAATTTGCATTAAAGGCACTTAAACACAATTTAAAAGCGAAGGCGGTATTAGCTGCTGGCTTACAAATCAATTATGTTGATGAAATTAACGACGAAAAAATCACTTGGCAGTTTGAAAATGGTCTCGTCGATTATTTGATGGATGAATTAGAAGATCGTGAAATCATCCCTACGCCTGCATTTGTCGCTACAGGTGACGCGGAACGTGCCAGTGCGGAGTTTGCGATTTGTTGGAATGTTGAAGGTGGAGAGAGTATTCAAGAATCTTATGTGAACTTGATTCCAACGGCGCAAGGTGGCACACATGTGAATGGTCTTCGTTCAGGTGTGACGGATGCGATCCGTGAGTTCTGTGAGTTACGTAATCTCTTACCACGTAATATGAAGCTTTCAGCGGAAGATGTGTGGGATGGCGTGAACTATATTCTGTCTTTGAAATTTCAAGAGCCACAATTTTCAGGTCAAACCAAAGAGCGTCTTTCAAGTCGTGAAGCCTCTGGGATTGTGCAGAACATCGCAAAAGATGCTTTTGCCTTATGGTTGAATCAAAACTCTGAAATTGCAATGCAATTGGCTGAAATGGCGATTTCAAAAGCGGGACGTCGTTTAAAAGCTGCAAAGAAAGTTGAGCGCAAAAAAATCGTTTCAGGTCCAACTTTACCAGGCAAATTATCTGATTGTGTGGGACATAGTTTGGAAGAGTCAGAACTATTTATTGTGGAAGGTGATTCTGCTGGAGGATCTGCCAAACAGGCGCGTGATAAGAATTTCCAAGCGATTATGCCGATCCGCGGAAAAATTTTAAACACTTGGGAAGTATCTTCAGATGAAGTACTTGCTTCTCAAGAGGTGCATAATATTGCAATCGCAATAGGAGTCGATCCGGGTTCTGATGATTTGTCTGAACTCCGCTATGGCAAGATCTGTATCTTGGCCGATGCTGACTCTGATGGTCTGCATATTGCGACTTTGCTGTGTGCATTATTTGTGAAGCACTTCCCAAGCCTAGTTGAAGCAGGGCACTTATTTGTTGCGATGCCACCTTTATTCCGTATTGATGACGGTAAAGATGTGCATTACGCGCTTGACGAAGCAGAATTAGAAGGCATATTGAAAAAAGCCAAAACTAAATCCCCACAAATCACACGATTTAAAGGTTTGGGTGAGATGAATGCAAGTCAGCTCCGTGAAACAACATTGGATCCCAATACTCGTCGTTTGGTGCAACTAGATTTGGATGATGTGCATTTTACTTCAGGTTTATTAGATAAATTATTAGCCAAGAAACGCGCAAGTGATCGTAAAGAATGGTTGGAACAAAAAGGCAACTTAGCTGAATTAGTCGTTTAATTTTCTGCAGACACGAGCATTAAAGCCCGCAGATGCGGGCTTTTTTATACTTCACAGAGTGAACAATTCACACCACGACAGTTGTGTAGCACTGAACTGCGTGCACTATTTTTATTGGTACCTGGACCGCCCACTAAAGGTCCTGCAAGTTGTTCTGCGCCTGACCCTGGACGCCATTTGGTCTTCATGTTGATTTGTTGTCTGCCAGTAATCATTGGTTTAGCTAAGGTGGGTTGTTGACAGTATTTACATTCGATAGTGTCAGTTGCAATCCTAGAAATAGGCACACGTTGTTCAAAAATTCCTTCGCAGTGCTCACAGCGGAAATCGTATAATGGCATGGTCGTGCTCCTACTTATTTTTAAGCATGTGCATGTTTAAAAGTTAAAAAGGAGGTAGCTCGCATGCTTACTCAAGCTACCCCGTAAAATGGTGAAACCTGTAACAACAATAATGCGCTAATTAGCGCTTATGCCCCCAAAATTTATCGTCATTTAAAGCACCTTGCGGCAAGATATTTTGTTCAAAAATGGAGGTTGGGAGTGAGACGGTACATGCACAGTTTGGAATATCTACAATACCTCCGATACGACCTTCAACTGGTGCAGCGGTAAGTAACATGTAGGCTTGTGACCCAGTAAAGCCAAAGTTTTCAAGATACTTGATGGCTTTTAAACATGCTTGGCGGTAAGCCACTGTCGCATCGAGATAGTGATTTACACCATCTTCAACACTGATCCCTTCGAAAGTCAGCCATTGATCATAATTTGGACGCACATTGCTTGGAACAAAGATGGGTGAATCAATATTGTATTTTTCCATCCCACCTTTGATTAAATCGAAACCGACACGTGTAACGCCATCCATTTCTATCGCACCACAGAAACCAATTTCACCATCACCTTGTGAGAAGTGGAGGTCGCCCATTGAGAAGCCAGCACCTTTTTGATAAACAGGGAAGTAAATACGGCTTCCTGCAGCAAGGTCTTTAATGTCTGTGTTACCCCCATGTTCACGTGGAGGAACTGTGCGTGCAGCTTCAGCCGCCATACGATCAAATTCGGGACCTTTTACACCACGCAGAACGGCTGTACGTGGATCAGGAGGGTTTGCTTGACCTTTAGTAACGAGCAATGCTTCACGGCGATTCCATTCTTTCAGTAAATCATGTGATGGTAGAGTTCCCATCAAGCCAGGATGTTTTAATCCTGCAATACGTACACCAGGGATATGACGTGAAGTTGCAAATAAACCTTTCAAATCCCAAATGGCTTTATCTGCTTCTGGGAAATAGTCCGCCAAGAAGCCACCACCATTTTCCTTGGCAAAAACACCCGAAAAACCCACATCAGAAATCGGTTGAATGTCTAGTAGATCAATGACCAACAAATCACCTGGTTCTGCACCTTCAACATAGAATGGACCTGTTAAAGGATGAGCACGTGTTAAATCCACATTTTTAACATCAGAAATATCGTCAGTATCTTTAATTTGTGCGTCAAGGAAATCCAAACTTTCAATCAGAATTTCTTCACCAGGTTTTACTGATGTCAGAAAAGGTAAGTCTGGGTGCCAACGGTTGTGACCAATTTCGGCTTGCTCCGCAAGTGGAACTCCTGGTTTGATTTTAATATGTTGCATAATGTATCCCCTGTATTGAGGTCAAATAAAGTTTAGGTCTCAGTGTTGTTGTGATGCTTCGTGTATCAGTAACGGATCAAGTTGTTTCACTGCAGGCTCAATCATCTGAATTTGAAGCTTCGTATTGTCGTAATCGATGATGAATTCACTAATGTGCTTGTTGTTTAGAAAAGCTTTCGCGAGTGCAGGTTCAACTAACACTTTAAAACGACGGCTTAACCCCCGAGCACCAAATCGAACATCATGTCCTGAACTCAGGAATCGAATGGCAGCATCGGTCAAAGCAATGGTTCGACTTTGCTTTTTTAGACGTTGGTTCATTTTGTCAATTTCGAGTTGGACTAAGGTTGCAGCAAAATCAGATTCAACTGGCTGATAATGTAAGATTCGCTCAATTCGATTTAGAAACTCAGGATCAAACTTTTTATCGAGTGCTTTTGTCGTGATTTCACTGTCATCTAATTTCAAATGCTTGGCTAAATTCTGGAGTGGTTTTGGTAATTGACTGAGTTGTTTCAGACGCTTTTGAGCATCTTTGGCACCTACATTACTGGTCATAAAAATCATGCAGTTTTTAAAGTCTAAAACCTTTGTACCCGCAGTTAATTTTAAAGTTCCTGTTTCAAGCACATTGAGTAGCCCTCGAATGACTTCAGTACTGGCTTTTTCAATTTCATCAAAGAGAACAATGCCAGGTTTGGAGAAACTCCCTTGAATCAGGGCTTCATCGAATAAAGTATTTCCTTCTTTAGAGCCGACATAGCCTGGTGGGGCACCTGTCAGGGCGGCTGCATAATGCTCTTGTGCCAATGTATTCATATCAATTCGGCAGAATGCATCAGCTTTACCGTGTATCGCTTCAGCAATGAGGCGGACTGTTTCCGTTTTTCCTACACCGGTAGGACCTAACATCAGTGTGACACTTAAAGGACGATGAGCTGCGTTAAAATCTGCTTTCACTGTGGTGAGCATATTTTCAATTTCATCAAGTGCGGCTTCTTGTCCAATAATATGTTCACGTAGATGGGTCATCACGGCATCTGGTTCAAAACTGAATCGGGAAGTACGTGCAATACATTCCTTGCTTTGCATGTCATAGCGTTGTTTTGCCAAACTTTCCTGATTGGCATGTATACGGTCACTGGCAAATGTCATGTTCGAAACCTCCTGAAATCAAGTCGGACGAAGCTTCTTTAAGAAGCTTCTTTCTCTAACCCTTCGTGAGGTAAGTTGCCAATTGGGCACTCTGCAACGCCAATGGTTGAACGCGTAAACTGCTCAACATTTTCCTGTGCTTTTTGTGCGTCTAAGACCCATGTTTTGTAGAAGTCGAATGGACAATCGGCAACCCCTTTATCACCATCACCATTGTTGTATACGCCTGTGTAACCACGGTGTAGCAGCTTGAACAAGTGGTTTTGTGATTGATCGTATTTACGTGCATCACGTATTTCTGTGAGTGATAACTGTGCGTATTGGATACCATTTTCTTCCGTACCACATTCACCTAATGTACGTCCGTCAAAGCCGACCACTGCCGAATGTCCAAAGTAGGTATACACCCCATCAAATCCAGTACAATTGGCAACAGCGACATAAACGTTATTTGCCCAAGCCATACATTTGGCCATATTGATTTGCTGCTCATCAGCCGGGTACATATAACCTTGGCATCGCACTACAAGTTCAGCACCTTTCATCGCACAGTCGCGCCAAATTTCAGGGTAATTACCGTCGTCACAGATAATGAGTGACATCTTGATGCCTTTAGGGCCCTCTGTCACATAAGTCGTATCTCCAGGGCACCAGCCTTCAATTGGGCACCATGGAATAATCTTGCGATATTTTTGAACGATTTCACCTTTGTTATTGATGAGCACTAAGGTGTTATATGGCACTTTATGCGGGTGTTCTTCGTGCTGTTCCCCAGTAATTGAGAATACGCCCCAAACATTTGCTTCAATACAAGCTTGAGAGAAAATTGCCGTTTCATCACCTGGGATTGTGGCTGCCGTTGCCATCATTTCATCATGATCATACATAATGCCCATGGTGCTGTATTCAGGAAAAACAATGAGATCCATACCTGGAATACCTTGTTTAATTCCTTTCAACATTTCAGCAATTTTTTTTGCATTCTCAAGTACTTCTGCTTTGGTGTGCAAGCGTGGAATTTTATAGTTCACTACTGCTACACCTACTGTATTTGGACTACTTGAGATATCACCGTGACGCATTCAACTTACTCCCCATATCTTTAAAATTAAAATCTATGTAAGGAGTTTCTCGTGAAATTGATCGATGCAAAATACGGTGAATTGCGTATATGAAGCGATATTTTGAATGAGTCTTTAGATCGAAATAACAATACCACTCCAACAAATGGTCAAAAAAAAATCCCCCGAAAAATCGAGGGAGATGCCAAATTAAGAATTGATGAGATGACGTGCTTTAAACTGAAAGATATTTGCTAATGGTCGCTTCATCGACATTCGCTCTGACATCTTCATAAGCAAAACGGCCTTTATCGATGACCAAGAAGCGATCTGCCATCGCCATAGTAAAGCTCAGTACTTGCTCGGAGACCACGATAGTGAGGTCTCGTTGATCGCGAATTTCTTTTAGCGTTTTCGCAATATCTTTAATAATCGAGGGCTGGATTCCCTCGGTAGGTTCATCGAGCAGCAATACTTTGGGATTGGTGGCGAGTGCACGTGCAATTGCCAATTGTTGCTGTTGTCCACCAGATAAATTTCCCCCTTTGCGTTTACGCATATCCCAAAGTACAGGGAAAAGCTCATACAGATCGTCAGGTACTTTGCCATGGGCAGACGCAGGGAGACCTGTTTGAATATTCTCTAGAACAGACATGGTTGAGAAAATCATACGACCTTGAGGAACATAAGCAACACCATTTTCCACACGTTGATACGGGTCAAGCTTTTCTAAGTTTTTACCATCGAGCTTGATTTCGCCTTGAGTATTTTTAATATCACCGATAAGGGTTTTAAACAGTGTGGTTTTTCCCATCCCATTTCGCCCCATAATCGCCACAATTTCTTTGGGTTGAATTTTAAGTTCTAGATCATGAATGACTTGGCTTTGTTTATAACCTGAACACAAAGAACTAATTTCTAATAATCCGCTCATAAGGCCTCCTTAGTGTCCGAGATAGACTTCAATGACTTTTGGATCACTTTGTACATCATCCATTTTTCCTGCTGCGAGGATTTTCCCTTGGTGCAATACTGTCACTTTATCTGCAATGGTTTTTACAAACTCCATATCGTGCTCAATCACGAGGACTGAGCGTCCTTTACTGATTTCACGAAGCAGTTGTGCTGTCTGTTCACGCTCAGAAACACTCATGCCTGCCACAGGTTCATCCAGCATTAACAACTCGGGGTCTTGCATAAGCAACATCCCTATTTCAAGCCATTGTTTTTGTCCATGAGACAATAAGCCTGCGGAGGTGTGTAATAAATCAGTGAGAAAAATTTTTGAAGCGACTTCTTGGATACGCTCTTCGACATCTTTGGTTCGCTTAAAGAACAAAGCCCCAAACACATTACGACCACGTGGGAAAGACATTTCGAGGTTGTCATAGACTGAAAGGTTTTCGTAAATATTGGGATTTTGAAATTTACGACCGACACCTTTACGAACGATTTCGAACTCTTTGAGCTTAGTCAGTTCAATATCATTAAATTTGATCGTGCCAGAAGTTGCTTTAGTTTTACCGCAAATCAAATCTAACACTGTTGTTTTACCTGCACCATTAGGGCCGATCATCACGTGAACTTCGTTTTTATCGAGATAGAAGTTGAGATCGCTGACGGCTTTAAAGCCGTCAAACGAGACTGTGAGATCTTCAATTACAAGTACAGGTTTTGCCATTTCTACGCCGACTTTACTCATTTCACACCTCCTTCTACTTCAATATTGCTATTTTTTTTGGACTCCGTGGGTTGATGGGGGGGAGGCGAAGCCGTTGTTTTTTTATCTTTGAAGATAAGTGGGCGAACATATTTTTCATATAAGCCAGCTAAACCATTCGGTAAAAACATCACAACGCCTATGAACAATGCACCAAGGAAGTACAACCATACTTCAGGGAATGCTTCAGAGAAGTAAGTTTTACCGAGGTTAACTAAAACTGCACCATATACAGCTCCAATCAGTGATAAACGACCGCCTACTGCAGCCAAGATCACCATTTCAATAGATGGGATGATGCCAATAATCGTAGGTGACATGAAGCCGACTTGCAGCGTAAACATTGCCCCACCGACGGAAGAAACGACTGCCGCAAAGCAGAAGATAAAGACTTTGTACATTGAAACGTCATAACCAGAAAAACGTACACGTTCTTCTTTTTCACGCATTGCAGAAAGTAAGCGACCTAACTTTGAGCTGAGAACAAAGCGACTGATCATGATGACTGCGATGAGTAATAATGCATTGATGTAATACAGAACGTACTTTGCCTCATCCGTACGGATGTCCCAGCCATGTAATGTCTTGAGATCAGTAATACCGTTGATACCACCAGTAAAGCCTTGTTGACCAATAATCAAAATTGTCAAAATCGCCACAATCGCTTGCATGATGATAGAGAAATACACGTCTCCTACACGACGAGTAAACATTGCAAAACCAATAATAAAAGCCAATAAAATTGGAATAATTACAATCGCGAATAGGGTAAATGTGAAACTATGGAACGGTTCCCAGAACATTGGTAAACTGGTAATTTGGTTCCAGTCCATAAAATCAGGAATACCGGGTGTGGTTTGAGCTGCTGTGGATTGCATGTCAGAAGCTTCGAGCTTGAGGAACATGGCCATACAATAGCCACCGATCCCAAAGAAAATACCCTGACCTAAACTCAAAATGCCGCCGTAACCCCAGCACAGCACTAAACCAATCGCGACAAAGGCAAACGTAAGATATTTACCCATTAAATTGAGACGGAAAACATCTAAAAACATGGGCATTACAAATAGGATCAGTACTGCCAATATAGCCAGTCCAATCGCACCTTCTTTACCGCCTAACAAGGCATTCATTGGATTACTCATATCAATCTCTCCTGAATACCTATTTACGAACTTTGATTGAGAACAAACCTTGAGGACGTAACATCAAAATGATGATGACCGTCGCTAAGGTAATGACTTTGGCAACAGAGCCTGACAGGAAGAACTCTAGGATTGATTGGGCTTGTGCAATACTGAAAGCCGAAGCGATAGTGCCTAATAGACTTGCAGCTCCACCAAACACCACAACCAAGAACGTGTCTACGATATAGAGAGAGCCTGCAGTTGGACCAGTTGAGCCAATTGTCGTAAACGCCGCACCAGCAATACCGGCCAAACCACAACCTAATGCGAATGTTAGACTGTCCACACGCTTTGTATTAATACCAACGGCACCACTCATGAAACGGTTTTGGTTTGTCGCACGAAGCTGTAAGCCCCAGCGAGAACGATAGATGAGGAAATAGACGAAAGCGGTCACGGTGAGTGTGACACCGACAAGGAATAAGCCATTAATAGGAATATCAATCGTCTCTGTCGGTTGATAAGAGCCCATAAGCCAATCAGGTAGTGTTGGACTCACTTCTTTGGGACCAAATGTAGAGCGAAACACTTGTTGCATGATTAAGCTCAAGCCCCAAGTTGCAAGCAAAGTATCGAGTGGCCGCTGATAAAGCCGACTAATCATGAGCCGTTCGACCATATAGCCGATAATGCCTGCTGTCAGAAAAGCTGCCACAATCGCTACAATAAAATAATAGGGAAGCAATTGAGGAAAATAGCTTTCAGTCAGGGTTGAAATGACAAATGTGGTATACGCGCCTATTGTGAGGAATTCACCATGTGCCATATTGATGACACCCATTTGCCCAAAAATAATTGCAAGGCCCAGTGCCATTAACAACAGCACACAGAAAACAGAAAGACCATTAAAGCCTTGCATCGCAAATATTGCACCGAAGTCAGCTAAAGATAAATCCATCGCCTCATCCTCCAAGCTTTAAATAATAGGTTTGAAATGAAAAGATCAGGAGAGGGCTCTCCTGATCATGTGCTGTCGATTAGTAGCCTTTAGGGAATGGATTAGGCTTGATTAAACCTTTTGATTCGTAGACCACTTTGAATTGACCATTGGTTTGCACTTGTGCAATACGTGATTTGCTCCATAAATGATGATTGGCATCAATTTTCACGTAACCTTCAGGCGCATTTTTCATTTCGATGCCTGGAGAGGCTTTGGTCACTTTAGCAACATCAAAACTACCAGCTTTTTCAACTGCGGCTTTCCATAGCCATGGACCAAGATAAGCGGCTTGAGTCACATCACCAATTACTGCTTTAGGACCATATTTCGCTTTAAATGCTTTTACGAAAGCTGCGTTACTTGAATTATTTAGACTTTGGAAATATTTCATTGAAGAGTAGAAGCCCTTCATATTTTCGCCACCAATCCCCAGTAATTCATCTTCTGTCACAGAGAAGGTGAGCAGTGTTTGCTTATCGCCAGTCACGCCTGCAGCTTTCATTTGCTTATAGAATGAAACGTTTGATCCACCCACCACGGCAGCGACAATTGCATCTGGTTTACGAAGTTTGGTTTTGTTAATTAAAGAACCAAATTGCGTATGTCCAAGCGGGTAGTATTCTTCACCGACGACTTTACCTTTCAACACTTTTTCAATGTGTGTACGGGCAATTTTCATGGTGGTACGTGGCCAAATATAGTCAGAACCGATTAAATAGAATGTTTTGGCTTTTTTCTCACGTGCAAGCCAATTCAGAGACTCAAGCACCTGTTGCGTAGCTTCTTGACCGGTATAAATCACATTTTTAGATTGTTCTAGACCTTCATAGAATGTTGGGTAATACAGAAGCGAATTATTTCGTTCAATAATAGGTAATACGGCTTTACGAGAAGCTGAAGTCCAGCAACCAAAAATTGCTGCAACACGATCCTTTTCAGTTAATTTTCGGGCTTTCTCAGCGAAAGTTGGCCAGTCAGATGCACCATCTTCTTGAACAATTTTAATCTGACGACCTAATACACCACCTTGTTTGTTGATCTGCTCAATGGCTAAACGTTCTGCTTGGATGGCTCCTGTTTCAGAGATTGCCATCGTTCCTGTCGCTGAATGAAGCTGACCGACATAGACGAATTTATCATTTACGTTAAGTTTGGTTGTATTTACTTTTGCTGTCGCTGGAGCACTCGCAGTGGTCAAGACAGGTGCCAGTAAAAAAGGAACAGCGAGTAGTCCTGCGAGTAAGCCAGATGTTTTAACTTTAGATTTTAAGGTCATTGGTGTTCCCCTGATGAAGTGGATAAGGCCATTGCGCGATTTATTGTTTGCGCTTGCTATGGACTTAAGCCTAAGGGGTGTTAAAAAATGAGCATATACGTCACTTTACGTATATCGATGTTCCTCAAAATGTTTTTTGATGAAAGTTAAGCTGGGCATAGATTTTGCTAACTGTAAGGGTCTATTTAAATTGCCTAGCTTTATGGTTTCATCTAGCAATACTCCTCAAGCACCGCAACGGGTGATTCATACACGCCGTAAATACAATACTTGGGTGGTTGATGAGAGTATTGAAGACTATGCACTACGCTACGCACCGAGGTCAGTAAGACGGTGGTCCCTTTGGACGGTGACCAATACAGCGCTTGCAGCAGTCAGTTTTCTAGCGATGGAAGCGCTTGGTGCAACCATGTTATGGCAATACGGCTTTAGCAATGCATTCTGGGCCTTAGTGGTCGTTTCAATCATTATCTTTTTGACCAGTTGGCCTATTGGATATTACGCGGCCAAATACAATGTTGATATTGACCTACTTACACGGGGCGCAGGCTTTGGCTATATCGGCTCATCTATAACTTCAGTCATTTACGCCAGTTTTACTTTCATCTTCTTTGCTTTTGAAGCCGCTATCATGGCTTTGGCGCTTAAGCTTGGTTTAGGTGTGCCGCTGAGTTTAGGTTATTTAATTTCTGCGCTTATTATTCTGCCCCTAGTGATCAAAGGCATAGGATTTATTAATAAAGTACAAGCGTTTACCCAACCATTATGGATTTTTTTATTATTACTACCATGGTGCTTTGTTTTGGTGAAGCATCCGACTCTGCTTTCTGAAGTTGCCCTAATAGAAGGCGCGCAAAGTCAAAGCGCAGGATTCAATTTGGCTTTTTTTGGCGCATCTTGCACTGTTTTGTTTGCGCTGATTACGCAGATTGGTGAACAAGCTGATTATTTAAGATTTTTGCCAGACAAAAAAAATGCTCAAAAGAAATGGAATTGGGCGGTATTTTTAGGCGGTCCTGCATGGATATTGGTGGGATTCATTAAAATTTTTATGGGCATGATTTTAATGGTACTCGCCCTTAAATTTATGGTACCGAATCATGAGTTAAGCAATCCGAATTATCTATATTGGATCGCCTACCAACAAGTGATTGAGCATCCTGGTGCTGCATTATTTCTTACAGTCATGTTTGTGTGTATCGCACAGTTAAAGATCAACGTAACCAACGCTTATGCTGGCTCATTGGCATGGTCTAATTTCTTTGCACGCTTAACGCACAGTCATCCCGGACGTGTGGTCTGGTTAGTATTCAATATTTTTATTGCGCTATTGTTGATGGAGCTGGGTGTCATCCATGCGGTGGAGCGTGTATTAGGGCTTTATAGTAATGTGGCCTTGGCATGGGTGGGTGCCATCGTTGCTGATCTCGTCATCTGTAAGCCATTGGGGCTGAGCCCGAAAGGAATTGAGTTTAGGCGTGCTTACCTCTATGACATTAATCCAGTCGGTGTTGGCAGTTTATGTATTGCATCCTTATTGTCGATTTTATGCTACTGGGGATTATTTGGTGATATCGCAAAATCCTTAGCAGGATTTATTGCTTTAGGTTCAGCTATCGTCTGTGTCCCAATGCTTGCTTATTTTACTCGTGGCAAATACTACATCGCACGTCATGAAGATAAATCATTAAAACCAATAGAGACACAACGATGTGTGGTTTGTGAGCATGAGTATGAAATGGCTGACATGGCGACTTGTCCTGCTTATAACAATATGATTTGTTCTTTATGCTGTTCCTTAGAAGCTCGTTGCCATGATTTATGTAAGCCTCATGCACGGTGGTCTGCACAACTTAAGCATTTTGCAGTTTGGTTTCTACCGCGCCAATGGTTGAGATACATCAATACTAGATTGAGTCTTTATATTTTGATGATCTTTGTTCTGAGTGTGGTTTTGGCAGTCAGTTTAAGTCTGGTTTATTTACAAGAACTGAGTAAATTCGGCACAGTATTTGGATCAACTCAACAGCATGAGTTGCTGATGCTATTTGTGAAAATTTATGCCGTATTATTTTTACTGTTATGTGTTGCAGCATGGTGGTTGGTACTCAATGATGAAAGTCGCCGACAAGCTCAGCTTGAAAGTAATATGCAAACACAACTGCTCATGGACGAAATTGAAGCGCATAAAATTACAGATCGGCAATTACAAGATGCACGAACTCAAGCTGAAAAAGCCAATGAGGCCAAAAGTCGTTATGTTGTTGGGATTAGTCATGAACTGAGAACACCTCTAAATAGTATTTTAGGATATAGCCAGTTACTCAATAAACAAGAACAACTCTCTGAACAAGGAAAAGCTGCGCTGGGCGTGATTCGTCGTAGTGGGCAGCATTTAACGTCCTTGATTGATGGTTTACTTGATCTTGCAAGGATTGAAACAGGTAAAATTTCTTTAGAAATGTCGAATATTGAATTTCCGAAGTTTCTCCAACAAATCGTGAATATGTTTGAGCCACAATTCCAACAAAAACAACTGAAATTTACGGTCGAAATTAGTGAAAAAATACCACAATACGTACGTATAGATAAAAAAAGACTTGAACAGATCCTTATCAATTTAATGGGAAATGCTTTGAAATTTACGCTCGAAGGAGAGGTGAAATTTCGAGTGGATTATCGCTTTCAGACGGCATATTTTGAAATTCATGATACGGGATGCGGAATTGCTGAAACAGATCTAGAGCGAATATTCCAGCCTTTTGAGCGCGGACAAAATGTCGTACAAGGTAGCTTTGCTGGAACAGGTTTGGGTTTACCAATTGTTAAACTATTGGTGGATATTCTCGGTGGGGAGTTAAAGGTAAGCAGTACGTTAAAAAACGGTTCTATTTTTAAAATAAAACTATATTTACCTTCAAAGTCGGTCATTCATCCGATTGCTGATGTCGCATCGAATACAGTATCTGGCTATATGGGACATCGCCGTAAAATATTGGTCGTAGACAATGAAGCAACTGATCGTGGACTAGTTTTAAATTTCCTTAAACCTCTCGGCTTTATTCTTGAAGAAGCAGAATCGGGATTGCAATGTCTAAGAAAAGTCCCTGAATTTCGACCAGATTTAATTTTAATGGATTTGAGTATGCCTTTGATGGGAGGGTGGGAAACTGCGAAATTATTGAGAAATAATAAAATGACCAATGTTCCCATCATCATTATTTCCGCAGATGCCAATGAACGAATGCAGAACCCTGAAACCGATGTATTGAATGAAGACTTTCTGGTCAAACCCGTGGACTTAAATCTGCTACTGAACAAAATTGGAGATAAATTAGGCTTAAACTGGGTTCATCAGAATGAGCCAACTCAAGTCGCAGAAGAACCTCAAAAACAGGTTGAACCCTTACACTATGATAGTAACGCTTTATCTGTCAGCGTGATTGATGAGGATGATGTAGCACCAGAACAAGCGCTAATCAAACTAGAAGATTATTTGAGTATTGGTTATATCCGTGGAGCCAAAGAGATGCTCGAAATTTGCAAGAAACGCAATGTCTGTGATCCTTCTATATGGCAGCACATAGAATTTGATATTCAACGCTTCGATACCCAACGTGCATTACAACGATTACACGAGCACCTATCTGATATCAGATCTGATTTGGAAGGGAGTTAAGCAATGTTAGAAAGCATTTTAATTGTCGATGATATTCCTGAAAATCTAAGTTTATTACATGAAAGTCTTGATCAAGCCGGCTATCAGGTCTTAGTTGCCACCAATGGTTTTACTGCTATTGAAATTGCGCACCGTTCACAGCCAGATATGATTTTATTGGATGGGAGTATGCCTGAGATTGATGGTTTTGAAACCTGTATCCAGCTTAAAGCGAGTCCAATGACTGAGCACATCCCTGTCATATTTATGACGGGTTTGACGGAAACCGAACATATTGTAAAAGGCTTTCAAGTCGGGGGCGTAGATTATGTGACAAAGCCACTGAATATCGATGAAGTACAAGCACGTGTCAAAACGCATTTACTGCAAGCCCGTTTAATGCACCAACAGAAACAAATGCTCGATGCAACAGGCAGTGCAATTTTGTCGATGAATATGGATGGGGAAATTATTTGGCAGACACCTGTAGTGCAAGGTTTATTAACGCAACATGGAATTGATATTGCTCATTTTAGAAAGAGTATAAATCAGTGGTTAAAAGCACTTTTCCAGCAATCGAATCAAGAAGAAATGCTACATGGTCAATATGGTCATGGGCATCAGCAATTACAATTAAATTTATTAACCAAGTTGAAAGAAGGACAATTACCTAAACATGTTTTGGTTCAGCTCAAAGAGCAAACACACATGCCAAGTGTTGAAGAGATCGCTCAAGCTTGTCCGAATTTAACACCACGTGAGGCTGAAGTTATGCATTGGGTAACGCTTGGCAAAACCAACCGAGATATTGCAGAAATTTTGGAGTTGAGTCCACGCACCGTCAATAAACATTTAGAGCATGTTTTTGAGAAGCTGTTTGTGGAAACGAGAACTGCTGCGGTGTTACATGTGATGTCAGCTTGTCAAAATCAAGCAGTCGTATAGAACTCATCGTTTCTAGCAAAATCTTTAAATCGCTATACCAGCTGATAGTGATCTTTCACTCTCCCTTCATTAACCTCTTTTTATCCTAAGATAAAAAGAGTAAATAAAATGAGTATGATCAATTCACTTCAAATCATAGACCAAATGTTTGAGGCATTTAGGTCTCAAGATTTACTGGCTGCTGTTGCAACAGTAACTGAGGATACGGTATGGATTCACCATGGCTCACAAAAACTGCCTTCAATTCGATTTGAAGGAAAAACGGGTGTAGAACAGTTCTTCAATACCAATTTCACAACCATGCATGTCGCATACTTTGATATTTTACGTATGGTCAAAGAAGGTAACAAAGTGGTGGTTTTTGGACGCGAAAAATTTACGATTGATGGTCAAGATGGTGAATTTGAGCAAAAATGGGTACAAGAGTACACCATTGAAAATGGACTAATTTCAAGAATGGAAGAATATGCGACATCGGTGAATGACAATGATTACCTGGTTGTAAAATAATAGTCAAAGATGGACATAAAATTAGATGGTCTCATGATCTGCATAACTGAGATGCATAAGCACCAGATTCAATGTGATATTTCAATTTGATCAAACTTAAACACGTCACAATTAGATCCACTGCCAATCCGATCCACCACCGCAAAATCACTCGGGCTTTCCAATGTTAAAAGTGGATGATGCCAAGTCCCCGTACGATAGTTTACACCTTGAGAGCCATTAGTTATAAAAGCTTGTAGGTTTGAAATATCGGGCTGATTCGCATTTAAGACTGGTGCAACCACTATTAAAAACTTTTGTCCCTGCATCGGGATAAAAGCTTGTGATCCATGAGGATGACGTTCAAGCATCGAAATTTTGAACGGAATATTGGTACTTTGAATATTTCGAAAAATACTAATCCCGGCTTTGGCATCGCCAATAATTTCAGTGGTCACTAAAGCATGATAGCGCTCTGTATGCGCATCGTTAATATGAAAATAATCATTTCCTTGGCAAGCAATGACGTCACCAAAAGGTGCAAAATTTTCGGAGGTTAAAGGTTGTAGGGTAATGGTATGCATCATAAAAATTCGCTAAAAAGATACTGCATTTTCAATTTAGAATTGAGTCGAAAATGCAGTCAAAATAAGATCACTTTAAAAGTAACAAATGCTCAACTAAGGATTTACTTTACCCCAGAGGCGTATACGGCTAATCCCTCCATCAGGAATCATATTCACCCGAATATGAGAAATTTTTTCGTGTCCCAATACTTCATTTACAAAGTTATGAATGTGATCCATTTGCATTGGTTGAGCATCTAATAAGAAAGGCCAAAACATACTTTGTGGAATCAATTGAGGATCCGTTGCATCTTCTATATAAATGGCTTGAATGGACACTTCAGCAGGATAATTTCCTTTAAAGTGGGCTGTATCAATCTCGATCTTTTCAATGTGACCAGCTTGCCCTAAAGCTAAAATACACCAGTCGAAACCGGGTGCACGACGGCGTGCGGTTTCCCAACCATCACCCATATTAACCCCACGTCCTGGATTGATCAGATTACGTGGATGTCCGAAGTGTGCATCACTATAGGCAATAACACGTCCACCATTTTCAAGTGCAAGCAGGTCGAGGGTTTGGTTTTGATCTTGGATTTGAACGCTGACTTCACCATATACGCGGAATCGTGCGATACCTCCATCTGGAAAAATATTTAAACGCAGATGGGTAAAGATCTGATTCATTGAAACTTCAAAGACATGGTGCTGACTTGGTCCCAATATACTATTTGGTAAAATTTGGTGCCATTCAGCATCATCTAAGTTTTCATTTGGTGCATAACACCCTTCTACTGAAGCAGAAGCGGGATAATTACCACTAAAAAAAGTGGTATCAATATCGAGTGCTTTAATTTTACCTGCAACACCTAACTGAACAATCGCCCAATCATAACCACTGTGACGTTTACGACGGGTTTCCCATCCATCCATCCACTTGCCATGATCATCAAATTTACCTTCTACAAAGATAGGCGCATCAAACTGAAGCATACGTTGAGCTTCAGCAAAAAAATCATCAGAACATGTTGTGACTTTTGCACCAATTCGGGCATCTGCAAGGTTAGTAAGTTGCTGTAAAGGAGTAGGGATTTCAAATTCCGGTGCCAATAGTGTTGCCATGTCATCTTCCATTATTGCTTTAAAACTTGATTCTTATCAAAAGAATGCATTCTTAGAATCGTAATGCGTTGTTATGTCGCATCTGCTTAAGGGCTTTAAAAAGAATGCACAGCATGTGCCAACCTTGCACTTATGTAGCGCTCTATTGGTGGAAATGGCA
Source organism: Acinetobacter sp. Ver3 (assembly GCF_000632455.1). Lineage (GTDB taxonomy): Bacteria > Pseudomonadota > Gammaproteobacteria > Pseudomonadales > Moraxellaceae > Acinetobacter. The sequence goes on along the minus strand of NZ_JFYL01000005.1, from coordinate 14,787 downwards.
CGTTTTTCGCTTTAAGCAGTGGGTTAAAGCAAAAAAAATTGTGGAAGTAAAAATGAATATCACCATTATTGGTGCCGGAATGGCAGGATTAACGACCGGAATTGCGCTGAAGAAATTTGGTCATCAAGTTTCAATATATGAACAAACTGAAAAAATTTTACCCGTGGGTGCTGCGATTTCATTGTGGTCAAATGGTGTGAAATGTTTGAACTATCTAGGACTCACGGATCAAGTCGCTCAACTTGGTGGGAAAATGGATCACCTTGCTTATGTCGATGGGCTCACGGGTGATGTCATGACGCAATTTAATTTATATCCGTTGATTGAAGAAGTTGGGCAGCGACCTTATCCAGTTTCTCGCGCTGAATTACAAAATATGTTGATGGATGAGTTTGGACGTGAAGATATTCATCTTGCAAAAAAAATGATCGGACTTGAGGATCAAGGTGATGACGTCAAAATCCATTTTGCTGACGGAACACAAATAACGACGGATTTATTGGTCGGCGCGGATGGCACTCATTCGATCACGCGTGCCTATGTTTTAGGTGAGCAAGTTGAGCGTCGTTATGCAGGTTATGTGAATTGGAATGGGTTGGTCGAAATTTCTGAGTCGCTGGCACCTGCTGATCAGTGGACCACCTTTGTAGGAGAAGGGAAGCGAGCTTCTTTAATGCCAGTCGCAGGTAATCGTTTTTATTTCTTCTTTGATGTACCACTTGAATTAGGTTTGGAAAATGATCGTACTCAGTATAAAAAATTACTAAAACAATATTTTGACGGTTGGTGTCCGCAAGTACAAACTTTGATTGATGCTATTGATGAACAGCGAACCAATCGTGTTGAAATCCATGATATAGAACCATTTGCAGATTTCTATAAAGGGCGAGTGGTGATTGTTGGCGATGCAGCACATAGTACAACACCTGATATTGGGCAGGGCGGTTGCCAAGCGATGGAAGATGCCATTTATTTGGCTCGGGCATTACAGATTAATACACTGGGAATTCAGGATGCTTTAAGACGTTATCAAAACAAACGTAATGAACGCACTGCTGAAATGGTATTGAGAGCGCGTAAACGTTGTGATGTGACGCATATGAAAGACGAATCGATTACTCGTGAATGGTATGAGGACTTAAGAAAAGAACAAGGACCTCATATTATGAAAGGTATTATCAGTAATATTGTTGGAAATCCTTTGGATTAAAGATTTCAACTAAAAGGGCTAAATGCCCTTTTTAAGTATTTAGATTCAGTTGGAATAAGACGAGATTGCGCCAAGATCCAAATTTTTGTCCGACTTCAGGTAAATAGCCTGTTTGTTTAAATCCAAAGTATTCATGTAATTTGATGGATGCAAAATTTTCATGATCTATAGCAGCGATCATGACATGAATTTTATGTTGGCTTGCGTGTTGAATTAAATGTTGGAGTAAAGCTTTGCCTAAACCCAAAGGTGTAAAATTGGGATGAATATACACAGAGTGTTCGACAGTTTGTCTAAAACCACTGATCGCTCTAAATGTACTATATTCAGCATAACCTGCAATTTGTTGGGTGAGTTCGTTTTCAACCACAAAAATAGGGAAATGATCTATTAGATGCTGACGATACCAATTCTGATAATAATAAATGTCTTGATCTTGCTCATTCCATGTTGCAAAACCATTCAGAATTTCATCGTTGTAAATATCTTGGATTTGAGTTAAATCCTGTTCAGTTGCGAAACGAATTTTAAAAGACATTTTTTTATTCTAATCGTCAGTATTTATAACTTTATTTTGATTATTGAGCATAAAAAAAAGCAAGACACTAGTCTTGCTTTTTTATTATAAATATCAATTAGAAATGATATTTAACCAATGCGCTTACATCGTTTTGGTCTTGACCTTTTTGACCGAATTTATTGTTCCAAACAGAGTGTTCAACACCTACATACAATTTGGTTTTTGGAGAGATATGTTTACCAACATTCCATTTATATTGGCTTGTCCAGTTCAATTCACTCGCATGACCAGGACCTTCATTTGTAGACCAATCAAGGAATGCATCTGCCAAGAATTCTTCATTGCCTAGCTTGAATGGAACAGCGTAAGTGATCGTCATTTGGTAGTCATCTTCAGTCAAGTCATTGTCAACTCGATAGAAGTTAATATTTGCATATTGCGTGTAAGGAATATCTAAAGCAAAGCCTACGCCATACAAGAAGTTATTGAACTCAGTATTGTTGTTATAACCAGCGTTGTGTTCCCAAGTCGTTGCAATCAATACATCTTTGATTGGACCAGCGCTTAGTTTTTGGCCAGAAACTTCACTTAAACTTAATCGTGGAGCTAATTCAAGGTAAGTTGAATCGCCATCTTTTCCGCCCCATTGTTGATCGACGAAAAAGAAAACATCCGAGTACTTAAGCTTTGCAGCATATTCAGCAGTGATGGTATAGCGTTCACCTTCTTGTTGAGAGAAAGGGTTTAGGTAGTTATCGCCATAAAGACCAGTTAGGCTGAAATCTTGCCAAACAATTGGACTTGCTTGAGTAAACGCTGCTGTAGAAGCTAATGCGCAAAGTGCTGCGATTTGATTAAGTTTCATAAAAGAATCCCCAGAGAAAGCGGTAACAGAATAACGATTCTTTTGCAAAAATAAAGCCAAAAGTGGATGAAAGGAAAAATTAATGCCCACGTATGCAGGCATTGATACAAAGATGGTTTAAATTAATGATGAGAATCAATTATTTGTTTACTTTTAATACTAATTTTCGGTCCAAATAATTTTAAGTGATTAAATAATATATTGAGGATTATCGCCATTAAGCAGGTTGAGCTAATACCCGAATGGAACAAGGTTTGGACCCATTTTGGGAAGTCGGAATAGAACGAATGGTCAATAATGGGTACCATTCCTGCAGCAATGGAAGTCGCGACAATAATTAAGTTTTTCTGATCGTTATAATCAATTTTTGCCAGTGTACGGATACCACTCGCGGCTACTGTACCAAATAAAACAAGGCCAGCCCCCCCAAGTACAGGCACAGGAATCGCTGCAATAAAACGCCCCATCACTGGGAGTAATCCAAGTACGACCAGAATTATCCCGCCAGCAGCGACAACATAGCGACTTTTAATCCCTGTTATTGCAACTAAACCAACGTTTTGCGCAAACGCACTTTGCATAAATGAACCAAAGATCGGTGCTGCTGCACTTGATAACATATCTGCGCGTAGACCATCTGAAATACGTTTTGAATCTACATCGGTACCGATAATTTCACCGACTGCAATAATATCAGCTGTAGTCTCAGTCATAATCACGAGGGTAACAATGATCATGGAAAGTATTGCTGTAAACTCAAAGGTCGGCATACCAAATGCAAAGAAGCTAGGAACCTGTAACCAATGACCTTCCCCAACTTTGCTAAAATCACCAAAGCCAAACATAAATGCTAAGACAGTGCCAAGAATAATTGCCAGTAAAATTGAAAGGCGTCGAATTGTGGCACTGCCAGCCATATTCAATATTATGACGATTGCAAGCGTCGCTAACGCTAAACAAATATTTTCAGCACTTCCCCAATCAGGTGCACTTTTATTGCCGCCCATCATCCAACGCACAGCAACTGGCAGGAGTGATAAGCCTATGATTGTAATTACACAGCCTGTAACAACTGGGGGAAAAAATCGAATAATTTTAGAGAAGTAGGGCGCTAAGAAAAAACCTAAAAGGGATGCCACAATGACGGCACCATAGACTGCCTGTAATCCGCCACCTGTGGTGACAATTGCGACCATTGTGGCTACACCAGCAAAAGAGACACCCTGAACCAAGGGCAATTGTGCGCCAATATGTTTAACGCCTATGGTTTGTAAAATTGTCGCTAAGCCACCGACAAATAAAGCAGCAGCGATGAGTAGCCCAATTTCCATACCTGATAAGCCTGCAGCCGTACCCACGATCAGAGGAGGCGCTATAATGCCACCATACATGGTTAAAACATGTTGTAAGCCATAAGCAGCACTTTTACCAGCACCAAGATATTCATGTTCGGGTGATTGTTGTTGTTCGTGTGCAGTCATAATAAATCCCTCTATATTTTAAATTTGCGAGTGCTCAGCTGCCACGATAGGTGGAGTAGGCATAAGGGCTAATGAGCAAGGGAATGTGGTAATGTTGGTGAGCATCGTTTACTGAAAAATGAATGACGGCTTTAGGAAAAAAAGTTGGGATGTTCTGCGCTGAGAAATAAGCTTGCGTCATAAATTCGATGCTGTATTCAGCGACATCAATTTGATCGAGTCCAAAATCTGCTGCTGTCACACGTCCATCAGAATTGGTTTTGGCTATCGCTAATAACTCTCCAGACGCAGAAAAAAGCTTAACTTCAACATTACTTGCAGGACGTCCAAGGTGGGTATCTAAAATATGTGAGCTGATCATGCTTGAATTTCCTGTGAGAGGCGCAGTAAAGCAATTTCTAAAAGTTGGCGATGGACGATTCTTTTTTCAGTCTCAAAATCGTTTAGCAAGCGGTATTCCAATGCAGTCAGAATCTCTTCACTATTCAAACCAGAAGCTTTAATCAGAAAAATAAAACCGAATTTTTTTTCATAGGCCAAGTTGCCTTTATATAACGCATCTAAAACTTCTTGATCATGTGTGATGCGTGCTTGTTCACGCCTTGAAAAAGTTTGTTCTTGTTCTGATAATTCAATTTTTGCTTTTCTTTCGCCAATCCTTGGGTGTGTATTTAGGGCTGCTAAAATTTCATCCCATGTCCATGTAATGGCATGTTGTTCAGCATACTTTAATAGTCCTTCTCGTGTGTCAAAAGGACCGTAATGAATGATTTCCTCGCCCCATCGTGGGATATGAACACATTGCAATAAAAATGCTTTCTGATGTTCAACAGATGTTTGATTAAATTCTGAAAGCAACACAATTCAAACCTATACATTGAAACTTTAGGCTTAAATTGCAATAACAATGCCAACGTAGATTTGGTGGAAAAAGTGACTGAAAAAAGATCAAAAGAGCACCTTATAAAGCACTCTTTTTCTCGTGAATGTGAAATTATGGTGCGAAATGATCGATCCAATGTTGCGCAATATCTCCACGACGACAAATCCAAACATGTTCATGAGATTGAACATAGTCTAAGAACTGTTGTAGTGCCTTGAAGCGTCCTGGGCGTCCTAAAAGACGGCAGTGCATCCCAATAGACATCATTTTTGGTGCAGTTTCCCCTTCGGCATACAAGACATCAAAGGCATCCTTTAGATATTGATAAAACTGTTCACCATGATTGAAGCCACCTGCTGAACTAAACTTCATGTCGTTGGTGTCCAGGGTATAAGGAATAATTAAATGCGGATGCTGCTCGCCATTGGGATGGGTGAGCTGTGTCCAAAAAGGTAAATCATCGCCGTAATAATCGCAGTCGTATTTGATTTGAGGAAATTCAGTTAAAAGTTGACGTGTGTTGGGACTATCTCGACCTGTGTACCAACCGATTGGGGCTTGTCCGAATAGCGTTTCAAGTACACAAATGGCTTGATCCATATGCTGCCTTTCGGTCTCAATATCCATATTCTGATAATGCAACCAACGTTGACCATGAGATACCACATCGTAATCCGCAGATTTAATTGCTTCGACCACATCTGGATGACGTGCCAAAGCCATTCCCACACCAAAAATAGTCATGGGTAATTGACGTTTCTTGAACTCATTATGAATACGCCAAAAACCGACTCTTGACCCATACTCATACATAGAATCCATTGACATATGCTTAGCATTAAAACTGGCAGCACCAACGATTTCAGATAAAAATTGCTCTGAACCTTGATCACCGTGCTCAATGTGGTTTTCACCACCTTCTTCATAATTTAAGACAAATTGCACTGCGATACGCGCTTGATTAGGCCAATGAGGATGAGGTGGATTCGCCCCATAACCTCTTAAGTCTCTGGAATAAGGTGCATTTTGAATCGAATCAATAAGCGCCTGTCCGCGTAAGTAAGTACTTGTCACAATGAGTAATCCTTTTATTAATTTTTTAAAATACCACTTGCATATTTTTGAGTTAGGCCCGATATTCAAAGTATAAGGACACGGTTCTGCAGACTCAAAAAGTGTTCATCATTCAATGTGGAGGGACGTATTCCAAACAGTAATTGAAGATGTTCGATGCAATTAGATTGCAAGCTACAAACGTGCCAAGATAAAAAGTTTTGCACAAAAATGATTCAGAAGAAGAGTGAGGATGATATTTATGAACATAGAAATCCGTACAGATAAGAATATTCAAAACAGTGAGCGATTAATTGATTATGTACGTGCAGAACTAAATACAGAGTTTCAACGCCATAGTGAAAGAATTACCCATTTTTCGGTTCATTTAAGTGATGAAAATGCCCATAAAGGCGGTGCAGACGATATTCAATGTATGATCGAAGCTCGCCCAGCTGGACTAAAACCAGTTGTGGTCAATCACAGAGGTCATAATATCGACACAGCGATTCATGGTGCGATTGACCGATTAAAGCGTAGTCTTGAACATGTATTCGAGAAAAAAGAGAACCCTCGTGGAGCGCCCATCCAACTGAAAGAAGATGAAGTGGATGTGGAATAGCAAAAAGCCCTTCGGGGCTTTTTTTTTTGAATAAAATTTTGAATGAACAGTTTTGATTTATTTAATTGAATAATGATCTGCATTATTAGGCATAATGTCGTTATAGATAAATAGTAGAGAAAGTAAATGCTAACAGCACATCAACAAGTGTTTTTACAGGCCTTAGAAGAATTAGACCTAGCACAGGTACAGCGCCTGTTAGCAGAAGGTTTAGATCCAAACTTTATCGCAGGAGAGAAAGGCCCTGCGGTTTCTGTGTGGTCAGACACTTTATTTCAATGGTGGGAAGAAATTTGTGAAGCGTATGAGCAAGGAAATGCGCTTTCAACAGAAGAAAAACAACAGAAATTACAAGTACATCTTGATATTCTAGATGCACTGATTGCAGCGAAAGCTAATTTCCATTTATGGGATGCAGAGGAATGTTACGGCCCACTTTGGGATGCTGCGAGTGCTGCATGTGTGCCTGCAGTTCAACGCTTACTTGATCATCAAGTTGATCCTAATACCAAAGATGAAGAGGGGAATACCATTCTGAGTTCAATTAGTGATTTATTTTTCGACTGCGATTTTGATACCATTGATTGGTCACAGGCTTTACCGGAAGAACGTGAGACACTCGAGTTATTACGTAGCCGTGGCGCAAAAATGACGAAAGAATTAAATTAATTTGGGTGCCCCATGACAAAATTAAAACAACTGAGCTTGATACTTTGCTCAACTGCGAGTGTAAGTGCGATGGCTGCAGATTTTGCCTTCGATCGACCTGGTACGAGTTTCAGCACAGGCATTACGCCCGTAGGTCAATTGGCATGGGAGCAGGGACTTCCAACTGCACAGTATGTTGAAAGTACTGAAAATGGTTTTAAAAATAAATCATTGCGACTCAATGCTGATGTCCTGTTGCGTACGGGATTGAGTAAGAATACTGAGCTTCAATTGGGTTGGGATGGCCCAGCGTGGGAGCGGACCCGAATCCAAAATCGAACTGATGACCATGATGGTTTAGGTGATGTTTCTGTTGGGATTAAGCATCACGTTGACTTACAAGATGATCAACTGAAAATGGCTATTTTGGCGCAAGCTAAAATCGCAACAGGAAATGATCGTTTTACTTATGTTGATGATATTTATACCTTGGGCTCATCTGTTGAGTATCAATATAACGATACTGTAACGACAGGAATAGGAATGTTCTATTCAGCTCAAAATAGTGATTGGTCTGTGACTGCTGTCCCGACAATTGGCTATAAAATCGTGGGTAATTTATCGGGCTATTCTGAAGCAGTATTTACCAAGAAAGAAAGCCAAGAGCGAGAGTATGGACTGGCATCTGGTTTAATCTATGCCTTGAATGATCGTGCGCAGTTAGATGCAAGCATCGGTGTAGACCTAAGTGGATCCGATCGAAGTTATCATGGTGGATTTGGTGTCTCATACTTATTCTAAATGAATAAAAAAGGAGTAGCTTACGCTACTCTTTTTTATGTTTACTTCAGTTTTGATTCAATCAGTCTTTATCCAAACGATGGGCAAACTCTGCGATATCGGTCAAAGCTTGCTTTGCTTCATCAAACCAAGCGCTAAACATTTGGAAGTTATGCCACATACCGGTGTATAACTTAAACTCAACATCTACTCCAGCTGCTTTAGCCTTTTCTTCAAATCGCGTAGAGTCGTCTAACAAAATTTCTTTTGAACCCACCTGAACCAATGTCGGTGGCAATCCTTTGAGATCTCCAAAAATTGGGGAAATTTCGGGAATTGAGACATCTACACCTTTAGGAACATAATGATTTATGCCTGCTTCTAAAGCTTCAATTGACAATAAAGCATCATGCTTTTGATTGTAGCGTAGAGATTCACTGGTCAAAGTTAAGTCAAGAAAGGGTGACATTAAAATCAAGCCACTTGGAAGAAGTTTTGGATTTTCTTCTTTTAAACGTAAAGCCAGTGCAAGTGCTAAATTGGCACCACAAGAATCGCCAGATAAAATAATATCTTTCGGTTGAGCACCTTGCTCTACCAATAATTGGTACACATCATAGATTGCTTCTCCGAGATCGGGGAAACGTTGTTCAGGTGAAAGAGGGTAATCGATATGTAGCACTTGCATTTGAGTCCGAAGTGCCATTTCAGTCATCAATGCGCGATGTGTATTTAACGATCCTAAAAAGAATGCGCCACCATGAATGTGAAAAATGAGCTGAGTCGTTTCAGGTTGAGGCAAAATTTCTTCGGCACGAATACCTGCGATTCTTAGTTTGCGAATACTGACATCTTTGGACTGTGGAAAAACACGCGTCATCTGCTCTAAGGCAACACGAAGTACGGTGGGGGGAAGATTAAAGCGACTCGGAAAGCGAAGACTCGTTTTTAAAAAAGACTCTGTTATGTATTGTTTCAAAACCGGATTGATCTTCATTGTTTTTCCATATTAATGAAATTATGTTTATTATCAGCACACAGCATTACAATGGTACACTAAATAGTCACATTCAAAAATTGCTTAAATGTTATCAATTTTTAATAATATTAAAGTCAATTCAGCAAGGGAAACAAAAAACAATGAAAAAAATTGCACTAGCGTTAGGATTACTCGCTTCAGCAGTATTTGCAAATGCTGCAGATCCACTCAATGGTACCGTGTGGAATACGATTGATGAGAAAACTAAAAAAGCTAAAGCTTTTGTAAAATTCACTGAACAGCCAAACGGAACATTGAATGCAACGATTCAGAGTGTTGTCACACCGGGTCAAGAAAATTCATGTACGAACTGTGAAGGTCCCTATCACAAGAAATCTTTAAAAGGTTTAACCATTGTGAAGGGTCTTAAAAATGTAGGTGGAACGAATTACGATGGTGGTTCAATCTTAGACCCACAATCTGGAAAAACTTACAAATTGAAGGGTTCATTGAAAGACGGTGGTCAAAAGCTCGAACTTCGTGGTTTCATCGGCGTATCAGCGCTTGGTCGTAACCAAACTTGGGTACGCGTGAACTAATTTAAGATTCATAAAAAAGCCGAGTAGTTGCTCGGCTTTTTTTATTTCTTATTTCTTTAATGCTTTTATCGCATTCTCATCAAAACCTACTACATAGCCTGATTCAGTAGTGATCACTGGTCTTTTAATAAGGCTCGTATGTGTAGTCAGTGCTTCAATCAAACCCTGTTCAGATGCAAGGGCAATTTGTTGATCTTCCTCAGACAATTTACGCCAAGTCGTTCCCTTTTTATTGAGGACAAGTTCAGCACCAAGATCCTTTAGCCATTTTTGTACTGTTTCAGCATCAATACCTTGTTTCTTATAATCGTGGAACTCATAACTAAGCCCCAACTCATTGAGTAAATCGAATGCTTTTTTCATCGAGTTGCAATTTTTAATGCCGTAAACTTTAATCATCTCTAACAGTCTTATTCATTGTGATCAGTCTAGAGCTTAGCAAAATTTACGCAAAAACATAAATGTGATCAGAATATTTTAAATAGGTTTGAAATCTACAGTGTGGCTTCATGGTGGTTATCAATAAAATGGTGGAAAATTTCTTATCTTAAAATTTGTATTGATCTTTTAAATAGAGAAAACCCGCATTAAATCATCCTGATCATGCGGGTCTCAATTCAACGTCCAATGTCTTCATCCTTGGAAAATAAACCGAAATTTATTTTCTTTTCATCCTACGGCTTCCAATCCCTATTGTCATCCTGACATGTCCCTGTGCCGTGCGACAATAATGCACTGAATTAGTCGGAATAAAAATACGTTAACACGACAAGATTTGTGAGCAATTGGCGTACATTTAGGAAACAGTTGTTCACTCAGTTTGCACGACACTAAATTTTATAATCGATAATGACAGGGGCATGATCGCTAAACCACGTTTCTTTATATACCCATGCATTCACAGTACGATCTTTCCAATCTGGTGAGCAAGCATGATAGTCAATCCGCCAACCCACGTTCTTGGCACGGGCTTGTCCTCGGTTTGACCACCATGAATAAAGTTCTGCTTCTTTACGCACTTCACGGAAGGTATCGACATAGCCTAAATCATCATAAATATGATCGAGCCATGCACGTTCATGTGGTAAACAACCTGAAGCTTTTTGATTGCCTGACCAGTTCTTAATATCAATGCGTTTATGTACGATATTGTAGTCACCGCAAACAATCACAGATTTACCTTCATCACGCCATTGTTTCAAGATTTGCTTGTATTCATTTAGAAAGTGATCTTTACGGGCTTGTGCTTCTTCACCAGAAGAACCTGATGGTAAATAGAGTGAGCAAATATGAGCTGTTTTCTCTAAGCCTAGATCAAATTCTGCTGAGATAAAACGACCTTGTGAATCAGCCAATTCAAAACCCAGACCATCGGTAACTGAGATAAACGGCAAACGACTATAGATTGCGGTACCAGCATAGCCAGGACGCTCAGCTGGGAATAGGTGTGTATACCAACCTTCGGGCTTAAATTTATCTGTCCATTGTTCGTGTGTAATACGGGATTCTTGCATGCAAATGACATCGGCATCTGAAGTTGCCATCCAGTCAAAAATTCCTTTTTTTTCTGCAGAACGAAGACCATTTACGTTGATTGATACGACACGTAAAATTTTTTGATCACTAGGATAGCTACTCTTTGGTATCATGCTCGAGTTTAACCTCAATTTAATAAATGGAGCACCTCATGACAGCGCAAGCGGCATTTAATCCACAAGCTTTTATCGAACTGGCATTATCACGTGGTGTGCTTAAATTTGGTGAGTTTACTTTAAAATCAGGTCGTGTGAGTCCTTATTTTTTCAACGCCGGTTTGTTAAATGACGGTGAAGCCTTAACTGGCTTGGCTTCTGGCTATGCAGCAAAATTAACTGAATGTGATAATGTTGAAGTGATTTTTGGCCCTGCGTATAAAGGTATTCCATTTGTCGCTGCAACGGCTGTGGCATTGTCACAAAACCACGGTGTAAGTGTACCTTGGGGCTTCAACCGTAAAGAAGTTAAAGATCACGGTGAGGGGGGGGTTTTAGTTGGTGCTTCAGTTGAAGGTAAAAAGGTATGGATCATTGATGATGTAATCACTGCGGGTACAGCCATTCGTGAAGTTGTGACCATTTTAAAAAATGCAGGCGCGCAAATAGCGGGTGTATTGGTTGCGCTTGACCGTCAAGAAAAAGGTCAGGGTGAATTGTCTGCGATTCAAGAAGTTCAAAAAGAGCTTGAAATTCCTGTGCATGCGCTTATCACAATGAAAGATTTAATGGATTACTTAGATGCTAAAGGCGACAAAGATGCTTTAGCGAAAATGGAAGCGTACCGTGTGAAGTACGGAATCTAAGTCTTATAAAGTTCTACTTAATATTAATGTGAAACATTGCTTAATAAATAAGCGTGGAACTTGAAGAATCTATAAAAAAGCCCAGATCTATAGGTCTGGGTTTTTTATATTGATATAAGTTATTGATTTGTATTTAATAAAAAATCATTTCGCATAAGGTGTATTATGTTAATTTTAGGAAATCTAGATACTCTTTTGATTCACACGCTTTGAAAGCTCTTCTGCACTTTCTACACGTTCAGAGTAACGGTCTGTGAGATATGAGGACTGTCCCCTGGTTAAAAGCGTAAATTTATAAAGTTCTTCCATCACATCGACAATCCTCATGTAATAAGAAGAAGGCTTCATACGACCATCCTCTTCAAACTCTAGAAATGCTTTAGGGACTGAGGACTGATTTGGTATCGTGATCATACGCATCCAACGCCCTAAAATACGTAATTGATTTACAGCATTAAAGGATTGCGAACCTCCACACACTTGCATTACAGCTAAGGTTTTACCTTGCGTTGCACGGATTGCACCCGCTGCTAATGGAATCCAATCAATTTGAGCTTTCAATATCGAACTCATTGAGCCATGACGCTCAGGAGAGCACCACACCATGCCTTCTGACCATGCTAAGAGTTCATGGAGTTCCTTAACCTTTGTATGTTGCATATCACCATCTTCAGGGAGGGGTAGCCCTTTTGGATGGAAGATTTTCACTTCCGCACCAAAATATTCAAGAATTCGACCAGCTTCCTGAACAGCTAAACGGCTATATGATCTATCACGATTTGAGCCATACAAAAGCAGTATTCTTGGTGGATGTTTAAGGTTCTTTGCCTGAACTTTTTCTAAAGTCGGTTTTTCTAAAAGACTAGGATCAATATTTGGTAGGTTCATTCGACTCATGCCTCTTTAAACACTTTTTTTCTAAGCCATAGCGACACTGTCACTAAAGCAATCAATACAGGAACTTCAACAAGCGGACCAATCACGGTTGTGAAAGCTACAGGTGAAGCTAATCCAAAAGTGGCAATCGCTACAGCCAGTGCTAATTCAAAATTGTTGCCTGCCGCAGTAAAGGAAATAGCAGTCGTTTTAGGGTAATCATTGCCCATCCACTTACTCATAAAGAAGCTGATGAAGAACATCGCAACAAAGTAAATTGTCAAAGGAATAGCGATTCTAAGCACGTCTAGAGGAAGGCTAATCACTTCACCACCTTTAAGACTGAACATGGCTACAATCGTGAATAAAAGGGCAATAAGGCTGATTGGGCTAATCTTTGGGATAAATTTATCCTGATACCAAGCCAAACCATTCTTTTTAACCAAAATCAGTCGGGTTAAACACCCAAGTAAGAACGGAATACCTAGATAAATAAGAACAGCATGGGTAATTGTCCAAAAGCTCACATTAATGATTTGTGCTTCTACCCCAAAGAATGGTGGTAAGAAGGTTAAGAATAACCAGGCATAAGTACTAAAGAATAAGATCTGGAAGATACTGTTAAACGCGACTAAGGCAGCGACATATTGATTATCCCCACATGCCAGATCGTTCCAGACGAGGACCATCGCAATACATCGGGCTAAGCCTATGAGAATTAGGCCAGTCATGTATTCAGGATAGGCATGTAAAAAAATGATTGCCAAACCAAACATTAAGCAAGGTGCTATTAGCCAGTTTTGAACGAGAGATAATGTAAGGGTTCGCTTGTCCTCAAAGACTTTAGGCAAAGTCGCATAGTCTACTTTGGCAAGTGGTGGATACATCATCAAAATAAGCCCTATTGCGATAGGGATATTCACTGAATTAATACTTAATTGATCGAGTACCACAGATGCTTGAGGAAAAAATACACCAATACCTACTCCTAATGCCATGGCAATAAAAATCCATAGCGTTAGATTTCGATCTAAGAATGAGAGCTTTGATCCGGACATTGAATTACTCGCATTGCATAGAGATAGATAAGTTGCTTGCAGGTTTATTCAGTACTTCATCATTTAAGACATTGAGCACTGCATTTACCCATTCTGGTAAATCAGGATTTAATCGGTAATACACCCATTGTCCCTTGCGCTCATCTAGCAAAATTGAGAGGTTACGGAGTAAAGCCAAGTGACGAGAAATTTTGGGTTGGCTCAGTTGTAATATCTCTGTGATTTCACAAACACATACATTTTGTCTTGCTAAAATAATTTTTAAAATATCTAGACGTGTCGGGTCAGATAGGCATTTAAAGAAATCTGCTTGATCCATCATCTACACTCCAATATATGCTATTGCGAATATACGCATATCCATATATAAATGCAATATTACTAAGCTTTGAGTTAATCCAATGTCATCAAAAGTTAAGATCTATCACAACCCTGCTTGCGGAACATCAAGAAATACACTGGCTTTAATTCGAAATACCGGAGAGGAACCTGAAATTATTGAGTATCTTCTCAATCCTCCGAGCAAGAGAGAACTGATTAATTTAATTGAAAAATCAGGTCTTTCTGTACATGAAGCTATTCGTAAAAATGTAGAACCTTTTGAAACTCATAAATTGGATCAGCCACACTGGACAGATGAACAGCTCATTAATTTTATGCTTGAGTATCCAATTTTGATTAATCGTCCATTCGTAGTAACTGAGATCGGTGTAAAACTTTGTAGACCATCTGAACTCGTTTTAGATATTTTATCTGCACCTCAAATAGGTGCTTTTACTAAAGAAGATGGTGAAATAATCATCGATAAAAATGGTAAGCGGATTAAATAAATCCGCCTCATTTAACATAATAGGCGTTATGCGAAATGAAAATGT
>NZ_JFYL01000004.1 GCF_000632455.1 Acinetobacter sp. Ver3 | reverse complement strand
GAACTTTATTCCTCATTCAATAAATTATTTAATCCGCACATTGTAAAATGATTGAAAAAAGTTAAAGTTATAATGTCCTCACAATCCCGTTTCCTCTGTATCGGTGGCTTCCTAAACGGAACACAAATTAAAGACCAAGGCGACAGCTTTGTTTGTATGACCAATGGAAAGAATGAAACTTATACGAAGAAGGTTATTTTCCATCAAGAGGCATGGGATCATGACTACTATGTGTTTGAAAACATCACCGACCAACAAGCAAAAGAGTGGGTGTTTCAAAAATACGGCGAAACCGTCATTTACCGAAAAAGAAAGCCCATGAAAAAGCCCCGTAATTAAAAAATTAACGGGGCTAGTCGTACCACTCACGTGATACTCATATAAGGCTCATCTCATACTGATTGCATTAAAACACATTCACACAAATTCGTCATGCTGAATCGAATATAAATTCAAATTGACTACTGCGAAAAGCTTACAAGACCATAACCATAAAGAAAACAGACAGCAACAATCTAGAAAGGTGAAATAAATAGAATAAGCAAAAAATGAACACAGCATGAATATAATGAAAACGCTACTCACATTAAGTTTAATCAGACTATCGCTCATTGCATGTTCAAGCGTGGATATCAAAATTATGATCCAGAAGAAGATGCACGTTATCAGAAATATAAAGATGAAACAGTAAACATGTCTGAATACGATAAACAGCGCTATTACAATCAGCATCACCTAGGTGTAGTTGAGCCAGATCAAGTTCACGAATCAATTCGAGAGCAAAGAAGAAAACAGGTGCAATAAACCAATAGGGCAGTACAAATAAATGTACTGCCTAAAATCATTGAAAAATTACATTTCAATAGCTGAATAAAGCATAATTCTTTGTGAAAATTGATTAAAATTAAAACATTAGGGAAATAGAATGAATTTTGAAGTTGATGCCTTTGGCACCATCGTGATTGCCGTATTTTTTCTATTTATTGGGCGCTATCTAGTCAACCGAGTCCAATTCTTTAAAAACTACAATTTACCTGAACCTGTGATTGGCGGTTTGGTCGCAGCAATTACAGCATTCATCTTATTTAAATTCTTTAATATCAGTGCCACATTTGATGCGCAAATTCAAAGCATTTTAATGCTGATGTTCTTTACCTCTGTGGGCTTAGGTGCAGATTTTGTTAAATTAAAAGATGGTGGTAAAGCCCTATTTATATTTTTGTTCTGTGTGATCGGATTTGTGATCGTTCAAAATATTGTTGGGGTGAGTTTAGCGACGGTATTAGGTTTAGATCCGCTCATCGGTTTAATTGTAGGTTCAATCACCTTAACGGGTGGTCATGGCACGGCAGGTGCATGGGGCCAAGTGCTTGAAACCCAGCATGGCATTCAAGGTGCGATTGTATTGGGTATGGCAAGTGCGACCTTCGGTCTGATTATTGGTGGTATTGTTGGTGGTCCAGTTGCTAAATTTTTAATTAAACGTCATCAACTGGCTGACAAAATTGACAATGATCAAAACGAATCACAATTGGATGATCAGTTAAAATCTGCACCATTTGAATATCCAAAAAAGACACGATTAATTACTGCAAGTAATGCGGTTTCGACCCTTGGTATGTTTGCACTTTGTATATTCACGGCAAACTTAATGACAGATTTTAGTCAGGGTAAATGGTTTGAGCTTCCAACCTTTGTTTGGGCGCTAGGTTCAGGTGTGATTTTGAGAAATCTGCTTGAACATGTATTCAAAGTAAATATCTTTGATCGTGCGATTGACGTGTTTGGAAATGCATCTTTATCACTTTATTTATCAATGGCATTGTTATCACTACAACTGTGGTTATTAGCAGATTTGGCAGGTCCGTTAGTCACGATTCTGATTGTGCAAATGTTGGTATTGATTTTATACACTGCTTTTGTGACATTTAAGGTGATGGGGAGCAACTACGATGCTGCGGTTTTATCAGCAGGTCATTGTGGTTTTGGTATGGGTGCGACCCCAACAGCTATTGCGAATATTCAAGCAGTAACCAATACCTATGGTCCTTCACACAAAGCATTCTTACTTATTCCACTCACAGGTGCATTTTTCATTGATATTGTAAATGCGATAGTCATCCAGCTTTCGATTGGAATATTGGGATAGAGTAAGTTTAAAAAAACCGCCTTTAAGGCGGTTTTTTACTTATGGAGATTTATATATGCAGTTGAGATTCGATCATCGGCCAAATATTTTGATGCGACTGTTTGAACATCATCATGTGTCCGATCGCTTTGTGTCCCAGCTCTTTAGGTTTGAGTTCGATCGCTTCGGTAGGTGCATTAGGATATAAACGAAGTAAATCCTGAACATTTGCTTCGGTTGCAATCTCGTCATCACTTGCCCAAATGGCCGTGACAGGAATTCGTATCTCTTGGTGATAGTCTTGATCTAGAGCAACCGTTTTCCCAATCGCATTAATAACATAGCCAGGTTGACTACAAAATTGAGCCCAGTCACGTGCAACATCTTTCGGTAGATTTTCCCCCATACCAATGGCTTGGGTAGGACCATAACCAAGCGTTATGCGTGCGAGAGGAAAAATACCTTTAAACATCACAGGGGCAAGTAGTTTCGTACGACCTTTGAGCCCTTTTATATGCCCAGTCGAACCTGCAATTGCCACGACTTTTGCAACTTTATCATGGTTGGGGGTGATCCCAATGAGTTGTCCACCAGCGCTGTGACCGACAAGAATAACTTGCTTGGCATGGGTGAGTTGTAAGAGTTGATCAATCGCAGCGGGAATATCCAACTGTCCCCATTGCACAATACTTGCTTTGGATTGCTTCAATGGGCCATAAAGAGAAGCACCAATACCACTAAAATCAAACACCATTACGGCATAGCCTTGTTGGTTAAGCCATTCGCAAAATCGATGATAAAACTTTTGAGTAATTCCAGTGGCAGGGCACACCAAGACGGGAAGACGCTTTGAATGCTCGGCAGGAAAAAAGGTAGCAGCAAGTTCGTATTGATCCTGACGAATAATTTTAATTTTTTGCATAATTTAAACTGTGCAAGTATCCGTAATCAAAATACTTTACCGCAGTTCTAAAAGATCAAACCAACAAATGATGACTGTTGCGTTTGTGAAATGACTGTTCAGTCGTGAAAGTAACCTGTTTCAAGAAGTTCCAATGATAATGGAAAGTATTCCTGCTGCAATTAATGGTCCAACAGGGACACCACGTAAAATAGCCACACCTGCTACAGTACCGATGAGCAGTCCAGCGACAATATTTGGCTGATTCGCCATAAGCGTTACGCCTCGACCACCTAACCATGCCACCAGTAACCCGATTCCAATGGCTAAAATTGAGTTTAAGCTCAAGAACGACTTGAGAATATCTTTACCCGGAATGGTGCCACTGGCAATTGGCGTAAGAACGCCAATGGTGAGGATAATAATGCCGATATTTAAACCATGCTGTTGAAGCAATGGAAAATACTCGTTTAAAGGGGTGATACGAAAAACAATAAGTACTGCGACTGAAATTGTGACAGCTGTATTTTGACTGAATATTCCACATGCCAATAAAATGATTAGAACGATTAAATTGAGGTCTAATTGAGACATAAAGAAGATCCAGTGCTTATCACGACAGTACTTGAAAGTTATAATAGTTTAACTGATTTAAAGTCTGCATTCAGATGACATACTTTAAATTTCAACGAATATTGTAAGTAATGGAAGTGATTCATGGTTCTGGAAAAAATGTTACAGTCTCAAGGCTTTGGATCACGAAAATATTGTCAACAATTAATTAAAGCTGGTGCAGTGGTCATTGATGGTACTGTGATCACGGACCCGAAATATAAACTGAAGCTTCAAGGTCTTAGCTTCCACGTGTATAACGAGGAATATACTTATCGTGAAAAAGTTTATATAGCACTCAATAAACCTGTAGGCTATGAATGCTCGCATCAAGCGACGCATCACTTCAGTGTATTTGAATTGATTGATGACATATTGTTGCAAAGGGGAGTGCAAACAGTCGGACGTTTAGATCAAGACACGACTGGTATATTGTTACTTACAGATGATGGACAATTTCTGCAAGCGCTGACTCATCCTAAAAAACATGTTCCTAAAGTTTATCAAATGCATACAGCAGATCCAGTCACTGAGCAGCAAATCATTCAATTGGGTCAAGGTGTAGAGCTTCGCAATGAAACAGGATTGTTTCAAGCAACAGACATTCAACTCATAAGCGAACAACACCTACAATTTACAGTGCATCAAGGCGTTTATCATCAAGTTAAGCGTATGGTTGCTGCTGTGGGAAATCGTGTTGAATCATTGCATCGACTGCAAATTGGACAATTAAAATTAGATCAGCTTGCTGAAGGTGAATATTGCTATCTCACTGAACAGCAAATACTCGCCGCAAAAAATCAAAGTCCTGATGCTCAACTCCTTGAGATTTAAATCATCAATGCTAAAGACTCTATTCTTAAGACGATATGTTGTGTAATGCCTTAGGATAGAAAGCAATGATAGGTTTGGAATTCATTGTCTTTGACGAAGCCCATCTTTTCGTAAAGTTGGTGAGATTGAAAGTTACTTCGTTGTGTCTCTAATGAAATTCGACTGGCTTTTTCGGATTGTGCAAACAAAATTGCAGTGTCAATGAGTTGTTTGGCTGAACCTTGTCTTCTATAAATTGGAGTGACATATACATCATCTAGAATGTAGTAGCTTGAACAAGCATGGGATGAAAAACCTAAATAAAGAATCACGAAGCCAGTGATTACATCATTTTTGATGTGAATAAAAATAACACTTTGTTGGTTTTCGAATCGCTGTTTTAGAAAATCATAGGATTGTTGAATATTGGATGATGCACCATAAAACTGTCGGTATTCATCAAAAAGTACAGCGAGTTGATTGAGATCTTCTGTTGTGGCTTTCCGTACTATCACTGTTGAGCTCTCCTCAGATCATTATTTTTAATCTTGTTATGATGAAGAGCTAAACATATTTGCGCAGGGCGCTGTAAATTAAATTGTTTAAAAATACGACAAAGTTAACTTATGTCAAAAATTAATCTTTATCGCTTTCACCCAAAAGTGCATTCAATTCTGCAAAAAAATCGTCGTCATCTAAACTCGAAGTTGTAGTATTGGAATCTTGTTGTTCTTGCTTAAGTTTTTTGAGTTTCAACAATTGATCCATGTTGATCGTTTGATTTTCGATTGCAAAAGGAATGGACTTTGTCAGTACAACTTGTTTGAAAAATAAACGCACTGCTTGCGCTGGTGTAATCCCCAATTGCTTAAAAACTGCAAAGGCTTGTTTTTTTCTTGTGAGTCAAGTCGGACTTGATAAACTTCTGTTTTTCTCATGGATTAAAACCAAACGACTCTAAATTTAAGTGCTTATTTTAATCTAAGTAAATGTAATTTCAATGTCTGAACGTCAAAATTATATAAATTTGTCATTACAATGAATCTACAATGTCAGTGTTTGCGTGCTTTTAAATTGCATTTCAATATTTAATATCGGATCAATAAATTGAAGCTCATCAGCAAGTAATTGCAACGGTGCACTGAAATCATCCTCAGCTTTATGCGCGATTACCGGATAAAAAGGATCATTTTTGATTGGAATGTTGAGCGCATTGAGGTGAACGCGAAGTTGATGTTGCTTACCAGTCAGTGGCTTCAAAATATATCGTCCCCACTGTGAATTGTGTTCTATCAGGTCAATTTGAGTGACAGAATTAGTGACGCCTTCACATACTTTCATTATATAAAATGGATTTCCCTTTTCCATGCGTAATTCAACTGTTCGTGGAAAGACTAAGTCTTTTAAGTAAGGTGCGATGGCTTGATATGTTTTGGATACCTTTCGATCTGCAAAAAGTTGTTGATAGACTCCGCGACTTTCAACTTTTTTTGAAAATAAAACAACACCTGCTGTTTCGCGGTCTAAACGATGAATCGGTGTGAGATGAGGATTATCAGTGAACTGCTTTAATCTCACCAATAAGGTTTCTTGAACATATTGACCTGTCGGACTCATGGTTAAAAAATGAGGTTTATCCACCACGAGCAGATCATCGTTTTCGTATAAAATTTTTTCCTTGAACGGAACATGAATTTCGTTTGCTAAAAAACGATAATAAAAAATATGAGAATTGGGTTGATACGCCGAATTGATGGAAAGTGTGTTGCCATCCGCATTGTAAATAAGACGATCTTGAAAACGTTGTTGCCATTCCAGTGCGTCTATATGAGAAAAGGCTTGAATGAGGAAATCATAAATCGTGATCGGGGAGACTTCGAGATTTGGAAGAAATACTTTGCTGGCTGTTACACCATTGATCATCGGTGGCGTAAAACTTGGGACACTTTCTGAATTTGATTTTGGCATAACAAGACAACAGAATAAAAAAATGATCAGATGAATGAGTTTTTGAACAAGTCGAGATAGGCACTGTTCAGGAGCATGCTATTATACCTCTTCAACAGATGTCTAATGTGATCCAGATGCAATATTCTTTTCAACTCAACTTAAATGATGAAGCAGATACTCAAAAATTAGCTGCATGTTTAGGGCAGTGTATTGAAAAGGGTGTCATATACCTCATTGGAGATTTAGGTGCGGGTAAAACCACCCTGACGCGTTATTGGCTACAAAATTTAGGTCATCGTGGTGCGGTTAAAAGCCCGACTTATACACTGGTTGAACCCTATAAAATCAATCAGCAGGATGTCTTTCATTTTGATTTGTACCGTTTGAATGATCCTTATGAACTTGAGTTGATGGGTATTCGTGATTATCTGGATATTGCTGATGCGCTATTCTTGTTTGAATGGCCCTCCAAAGGTGGTGACGAAATTCCAGAAGCAGATGTTATCTTGAATATTGAGAAATCTGATGATGAATCAGTACGTCATGTCACAATTTCTGCAAATGATGAAGCTTTACTCGCAAAATTAAAGACACAGTTTTAAATAAATCTATGGCGCATGATCTTAGCTTGAATCGAATTCAAACCTTATCTCCTGCATTAGCAAACCAAATTGCTGCGGGAGAGGTAATTGAACGTCCTGCATCAGTGGTGAAGGAACTTCTAGAAAACTCAATTGATGCGGGCGCGACTGAATTAATCATTCGAGTCGAACAAGGCGGTAGTACGCTGATTGAGATTATTGATAATGGCAAAGGGATTCATCCTGAGGATCTTCCGCTTGCGGTCATGCGGCATGCAACCAGCAAAATTCAAACTGCTGAAGATTTACATGCAATTGTGAGCTTAGGTTTTCGCGGAGAAGCCTTGGCTTCCATTGCTGCTGTTTCGCGCTTGGCCTTGACCAGTAGTCGTGATGATTCAGGAATTGGTTATCAGGTCGAAGTAAACGGTACGGCCTTTGATCATCAAGAGATTCAAGCTGTTGCTACTCAGCAAGGCACACACATACGTGTACAAGATTTATTTTTTAATGTACCAGCAAGACGAAAGTTTTTAAAAAAGCCAAATACGGAATTTGGCCACATTGAAGAAATCGTACGGCGTTTAGCCTTAACGCATTTCGATATTCGGATTGTGCTGGAACATAATGGTACTATCCGTTTAAATTTGCCTGTCGCAGACAGTGGTCAACTCAGATTTCAACGTGTACAGCAGCTTTTAGGCCGACAATTTACTGAAAATGCGTACTGGATCGATGCTGATAGTGTCAATATGCGCTTATCAGGATGGTTAGGTCATCCTTCTGATGCTCGAGCACAAAGTGATTTGCAGTATGTGTACGTGAATGGTCGTATCGTAAAAGATAAAACAATCTCTCATGCTTTGCGAATGGCCTATGATGGCATCTTACATGGGCATCAACATGCAGCTTATTTGTTGTTCTTAGAAGTTGATCCTGAATTTATTGATGTGAATGTGCATCCGACTAAGCATGAAATTCGATTTTTGAATCAACGTGAAGTACACGAATTTGTACGTCATTTTGCCAAAGAAACTTTGTCGCAATTTCAAACTGCGACTGCGGATTTAGCCCAGGCTTTAAAGCTTGATCAAGATGTCATCGCACCATCAGTACAGTTACCACGTTATCAAGAGCAATTTAATTTGCATCAAAATGCTCAAGCATCGCCCCCTATGTCCCAGACGTTGCAGGAATCGAGTCATGAGGGGTATCTAACAGATTTTAGTGCTAAACAGCCTCAGTCAGTTCAATATAGCGCGCCGAGTCAGTCTTATTCAAATTCTAATATTAGCAATGCACTCAAATCTTATTTGGCACCTTTGAAAGAAACGTCATCTAATTTTGAAGTTCCTCATGATACTGAGATGGAATCAACATCGTCTAAAGTTGACGAGTTTCCTTTGGGGATTGCAATTGCACAACTTCATGGAATTTATATTCTGGCGCAGAATTCTGAAGGCTTGATCATTGTAGATATGCATGCCGCGCACGAGCGGATCTTATTACAGCAAATGAAATCTGCTTGGGATAAACCTGAATTTTGGACATCACAGCAGTTGCTTATTCCAAAAGTGATTTCAATTACACGCATGCAAGCCACGCGTATAGAGGACCTTAAGCCTCAGTTGGCGCGGCTTGGTTTAGAAATTGATCAATATGGCGATGAGCAAGTGATAGTGCGAGGTGTGCCTGCTATTTTGCACAAGGCCGATTTTAATGCATTAATCCCAGAACTTTTGAATGATCTTGATCCCAATGATGAGGCCAGTGCTTTACAACAAAAAAGAGATCATATCTTGGCAGGAATGGCATGTCATGGCGCAGTGCGTGCGCATCGCATGTTAAGTATTTCTGAAATGAATGCACTGTTGAGGCAGATGGAACAAACTGAGTTTGCAAGTCAATGTAATCATGGACGACCAACTTGGAGAGCTTTTCCACTTAGTCAATTAGATAAATTATTTGCTCGAGGAGAGTAATTGCACATGTCAAATCAAATGCCAGTCATCAACTTAATGGGGCCGACTGCGAGTGGGAAAACTGCTTTGGCATGTGAGCTATATGAGCGCGGTAATTTTGAAATTGTTTCGGTGGATTCTGCTTTAATCTATAAGGACATGGATATCGGTTCGGCTAAGCCATCTAAAGAAGAGCAGGAGCGATATCCACATCACCTGATTGATATTATTACACCGCTCGAGGTTTATTCGGCAGCTCAATTCGTTGAAGATGCATCGCTGCTGATTGATGAAATACATTCACGCGGTAAGACCCCAATCTTGGTGGGTGGGACGATGTTGTACTACAAAGCACTGTTAGAAGGCTTGGCAACGAATCTCCCTAATGCTGATGAAAAGGTACGTCAACAAATTGAAAATGAAGCCATGGTATTGGGTTGGGAGAGCGTCTACGAAGAGTTAAAACGTGTCGATCCTATGGCAGGTGAGAAGTTTAAAGTGAGTGATCGTCAGCGCATTATACGCGCGCTAGAGGTCTATCGTCTGACAGGTCGACCTATCACTGAGCTTCAAGCAGAACAGCCCAAAAAACAGCCATATCGTTACAATTTTCATAATTATGCGCTGTTACCTGATCGTGTAGAATTACACAAAAGAATTGAACTGCGCCTAAAAATAATGTGGGATATCGGTTTTTTAAATGAGGTGGAGTACCTGATTGAAAAATACGATTTAAACGATAATTTGCCATCGGCGAGATCTGTTGGATATCGCCAAGCTTTAGATTTTCTTAAAAATAGTGATGGAAGTCTCAAATCTAAGCAAGATATGGAAGACAAGTGTTTGTTTGCAACACGACAACTGGCTAAACGTCAATACACTTGGTTACGTTCTTTGCAAGAAGCGCACAGTTTTCAAACTTTTTTGACGATAAAGCAAGCTCAAGAAGACTTGCGAAACTTATATGGATAAAGCAAAATTTACTCACTATCTTTTTTATAAATTTTAATTGAAAAATAAAGATAGTTTTTTTGCGCTGATTTTATTTTTTGGAGTATAACATGTCTAAAGGTCAAACTTTACAAGATCCGTTCTTAAACTCTCTCCGTAAGGAACGTATTCCAGTTTCAATCTTTTTAGTCAACGGTATTAAATTACAAGGTCATATCGAATCATTTGACCAATACGTTGTATTATTAAAAAACACGGTAAGCCAAATGGTTTACAAGCACGCTATTTCAACAGTTGTACCTGCACGTAATCCACGTCCTGCTGGTGCTCCTGCAGGCGCTCCTGCTGGTGCTCAAGGCGGCTTCGGTGGTCAACAAGGTGGCTTTGGTGGTCAAGGCGGCTTCGGTGGTCAAGGTGGCTTTGGCGGTCAAGGTGGGTTTGGCGGTCAAGGTGGGTTTGGCGGTCAAGGTGGCTTCGGTGGCGGTCAAGGTTTTGGCGGTCAAGGTGGCTTCGGTGGTCAAGGTGGCTTTGGTGGTCAAGGTGGCTTTGGTGCGACTTCTACACCAAACTTTGATGGCGAAACAAAATTTGATGATGCTCAAGAAGACGATAACAATCGTTAATTTTTGAGTAATCAAAAAGGCACCTGATGAAGGTGCCTTTTTTTATATGAACAGCCTAAAAATTAAAATTAAAGCCCCCATAGTGGAGGCTCTCAATTAAGAAAAAATTAGTTTTGGTTGGGTTGTTTAATTTCAACGTATGTACTTGCGCGAAGCTCTCTTAACCAGCCATCTAACTCTGCATCAAATTGACGGTCACCAAGAATTTGGCGCGCTATGCGTTTTTGCTGTTCCTGAGTCATGTCTTGCTGACGTGCATCAGTAACTTGCAAAATATGCCAACCAAACTGTGTTTCAAAAGGTTCACTGACTTCGCCAATTTTCGCAGTCTGCATTTTTTGATCAAACTCTGGCACCATCATACCTGGTGAAACCCAACCTAAGCTACCACCATCACGTGCAGAACCTGGATCATTTGAATAAGTTGCAGCAAGGACTGCAAAATCATCACCTGCCTTTACACGGCTATAGATACTGTCAATAGTTTGTTTGGCATTTTCAGGGCTCACCACTTCAGAAGTCTTAATCAGAATATGGCGAGTTTGGTATTGTGGCACAATTGTCTTTTTCTCATTTGACTTGCGCTCTAAGAGTTTCAACAAGTGGATGCCATCTCGAGCCTGAATTAAATCAGTAGTATTGCCTGGTGAAACTAAAGCGATACTCGATGCAAGTTCTTCTGGAATATCTGCGATTGAGCGCGAGCCCATATCTGCGCCTTCAACTTTAATTGTAGATGTAGAAAATTGTTTCTGTATTGCGTCTACATTATTGGAAGTCTGAAGTGCATCTTGAACTTGTTGCGCGACTTGAGTGAGTTCTTGTTGAGAGGCTTCACCTGAAACTCTGAAGTGAATGACGTGAGCTTGAGTACCCACAGCAGCTTGACCTTCCGGTGATTTGAGGAAGTTTTCAACATCTTGGTCGCTGATTTTAATGCGTGACATCACTTGTTGTTGACGTAAGCGCTGAATAGCAAGATCATCAGCGACTTTAGCACGTAGGTTTTCATAAGTGCCCGGAGCCATACGGTCAAGCTTTTGCTGGAAGTCTTCAAGGCTATTACTGTTCGACTGGCGAGCAACATTAAGCACAGCATCATTTAAAGTTTTTTCATCAACTTGAATGCCATAGCGTTTTACTTGTTCAAGTTGCGCATTTTGGATGATGAGTTTATTCAGAGCTTGATTTTCAAGTACCTGAAGTGGTGGTACATCCTGTTTTTGAGCTTTAAGTTGATGTTGTAGCTCAGCGACACCTTGTGCAATGTCACTTTTTAAAATGGCACTTTTGCCAACAATAGCAACGATTTGATCTGATGGGTTTGCATAACTTGACACTGATGCAGAAATAACAAGTGCTAATGCTGAAGCTTTAAAGAGTTGTTTTAAATTTTGCATCTTCATTAATTCGTCCAATTTTGTTTAACTTTATCGAAACCCAAGATTCGATTTTCCAGTAAAGAGCTTAACTTACTGTTTAAGCCACCAAGTCCTTTAAGTGTAAACTCTGCCATTACAGCACGTTTTTGTTTGGTGTCTGGTGCATTAACATCATCTAAGTCATTGTAATAAGAGCGACCATAGACCGAAACACCCCAGCAGCACGACTCATAGTTAATCCCTAAAAGGTACTCGCGTGCAACACTGTTGTCTAGATCATATTGCATATGACCCATCAAATTCCAATTACCTTTCACAGGTTGTATAAAGGATGCTGTAACTTGGTCATAGTGGTCTTGACGATCTTCAAGTCGCTTACGATTAAAATAACCAAAGTTATATAGGTTACCTTGTTCACCTGTGTAATACACTTGTAGATCACGTTGAGCATTGTCTCCGTTAGACATCCACATTGAGTTTGCATTCACAGTAAAGTTCTGAGAAAGCTGGCTGGCAATGCTGATCACAGGACCAGTTTGACGCTCAGTGTTAAATGGGTCATTTTGACTATTATTCAAAGTCACCTTACGGTCTTCAAAGTAGTAACTTTGTCCGATGCTGGCACGTAAACGTTCTAATCCGATTGTATCAAAGAGGCTGTAACTTACCCCGAGTGATAAGAAGTTATTATCTTCTAGGCGGTCGTGGCCATAAAAACGACGTGGATTAAATAGTTGATCGTAATTCAGGGACGCTGCGGTTGAGTCAAAGTTCGGTGAACTGTTTTGATTTCTGTGTGGTGCATAAGCATAGAATGCACGTGGTGTGATGGTTTGTAAGAATTTTCCATCTTTTTCAAAGATAAGACCTGCATCCAAAGTAAACTCTGGAACTATAACTGCATTGTCTTTGGTATTTTTTCTTTGTTCTTCAGTGATACGATCAATCGTATTTTGATCAAAGAAGGTATTTATAGAGCGAACTGATGCTTGAGGTATAAAGAATGACCACTGATTGCGGAAGTTATATCGAGCAGAAAACTCATTATAAAGACGTGTACCACTTGGTTGATAAATGGTGTCCATATTTGAGTTGTCTGAAGCATTTAAGTCATTAATATCTTTTTGGAAATATGCTGTATCGTTATTAAATTCATATTCCAGTCCTTGCGGATTACCAGTGATATAATTGACAAGCAATTGCGGTAGTCGTGCATAGGGGCGATCAACATCATCAACATCAGGGTCTAGCGTCTGGAAGTCTTCAACTTTGAGTTGCGCGCGTAACCCTGGAATTCCATTCGCGTAATTAAGATCCCAAGCGCGGCGTTGGTTTAACTCTGTTCTTGTATTCGGATTGCTGTCTAGATCGGCAAAGAAGTCTTTATCAGAAACATAGTTATATTCTAAATTGGTCGTCCATTGGTCATTGATTTTCCAATTGTGCAAGAGGTGTAAATCTTTGCGATCTTCATCATCATATTTACGATCTTGTGCTAAATAACCACCCCAAATACGACCGCCACCATATTGTTCAGTCAGATATCTGAACTCACCCTCAGCCATTAATCCACGACCGCCAATGAAACGTGGAGTGATAGTCGCATCATAATTGGGTGCTAAATTGAGATAAATTGGCGCTTCAAGTTCTAAACCACCATCGTTTGTATAACCAAAACCTGGGTTTAATAAGCCAGTGGTACGACGATCATCAATAGGGAAATTAAAATATGGCACAGCCAGCACTGGTGTATTTTTAATATATAGTTTAGTGCCTTTGGTTACGCCACGACCAGTGTCTTGATTTAACTCAATCGAATTGGCTTGAATCTTCCATGTTGGGTTTTGCTCAGGTGGACACGTGCTATAAGTTGCATTCTGAAGGAGTAAAATATTGGGTGAGGTGCGCTCAATATTTTCTGCACGACCATGCCCATGTGTCGCTTCTGAAATATAAAAGCTGTTATTGAGGCGTCCCGTTTGGGTTTTTAAATTGTAGTCAATTTGATCACTTTGAGCCAATAAACCCGCTTGTGCCAACTGTACATTGCCAGAAGCTTTGGCATGAGTTTGAGTATTGTCAATTTTAATTTTATCCGCACGAACCATGCGACCTTGCTGATCGATGATGACATTGCCTTCTAATTCTGAATCACCATTTGGATTGTAATATGCACGATCAGCGGTGATGATCGATGTTGCTTGCTCGGGATCAACAGCTTTAGTATCAGGGCTGATTGGTGTCAACCAAGTTTGAGCACAAAATTTCGAGCTTGGGGAGAACGTGCTACGTTGTTGTGCTTCAGCTGAATTTTTATTGACATAATATTGATCAAAGAAGCGCTGACCAGGGTAGCTTTCTTTGATTGCAGTTTGAAGTGCTTGATTATCCACCTCAGTTGTACTGTCTTTAGAGTCGGCATAACTTGAGACTGTGCTACCACACAATAAGGTTAAAATAGCAGTCGCCAAAGGGCTGAAAGTAAACTGATGCTTCATTTATATCATTAACCAAGTATGCAAATTGCAATTAATTATTGTCGCATCATAGAGAAAAAACGGATTAGTGGCTACACTTAGCACTTTAAATATTCAGCCTGTACTAGAATTTATAGCAAATGAATACACAACGTGAACAATTGATACATACGTGGGTGCAATCTGTACTTCAATCAGAGCAGTTCGAAATAAAATATTTAGCAGGCGATGCTAGTTTCCGTCGCTATGCGCGAATCACCTTGAATAATAAATCATTTATGTTAATGGATGCACCTCCAGAAAAAGAAGATTGTGTACCTTTTGTGACGATTGATGAGTTCTTTGATCGTCATGGAGTTCGTGTTCCACATATTGTTGCAAAGGATTTAGAGCAAGGGTTATTGCTTCTAGAAGATTTTGGGGATGAGCTTTTAGCGAACCATTTAAACAATGACACGGTAGATCAGCATTATTTACAGAGTTTTAAACAACTCATTCAATTACAGTCTATTCATGGTGTGGATCAGTTTCCAGAATATAGTTACGAAAAATTAATCAGTGAAATGGAGTTATTCACAGATTGGTTGCTTCCATCATTAAATATTCGATTAAATGCTGATGAACAAGGTTTGATTAAGCGTACTTTTGCGATATTGGCAAATGCGGCTTTAGCTCAACCACAAGTAATTGTTCATCGAGACTTTCACAGTCGTAATCTCATGTTGTTGAATGATGAACAAGAACAAGGCGTAATTGATTTTCAAGATGCGGTAATCGGTGCGGATACCTACGACTTGATTTCAATTACACGTGATGCATACGTGCAATGGCCTCCAGCACGCGTAAAACAATGGTTTAAAACTTTCTATGAATTATTACCAGATGATTCAAAAATTGATCGTGATTTAGAGCGCTTTATTCAAGATGCTGACTTCATGGCGATTCAACGTCATTTGAAGATTTTAGGTATTTTTGTGCGATTGTTTGAACGTGATGGAAAGTCGGGCTATTTAAAAGATCTGCCTCGTGTCATGTGGTATTTACTCGAAGAGTCGAAGCCCTACGCTGAACTCACTCCATTTATTCAATGGGTTGAAGATAAAGTGCTTCATGCATTTGAAGCCAAATATGGTCACTATGAGGTAGTAGCTGCATGAAAGCTATGATTTTAGCAGCGGGTCTGGGTAACCGTATGCGTCCCTTGACGCTTTATAAACCAAAGCCACTATTGGAAGTGGGTGGAAAGCCTTTAATTGTATGGCATATTGAAAAACTTAAGTCGATTGGTATTAGTGAAATTATTATTAATTCCGCATGGCTGGCCGACACATTGATCGGTGCTTTAGGCGATGGTTCTCAGTTTGGTGTGAACATTCGCTGGACGCGTGAAGATGAGGGTTTGGAGACAGCTGGTGGTATCATCAATGCTTTGCCCTTGTTGGGTGAAGAACCATTTATCCTCGTCAATGGGGATGTGTGGACTCAGTTTGATTTTGCTCAGTTGCTTGAGCTTGATTTACAAGAAGATCTAGCACACTTAGTACTTGTGCCAAATCCGCTACAACACCCTCAAGGTGATTTCACACTATTAGATGGTCGTGCTTATACTTTTGAGCAAGAAAAAGAGGGCGAAAATCTGACTTATAGTGGTATTGCGGTGATTCATCCTCGTTTATTCGAAGGACTAGAATGGGGCAAGCGTCCTTTAGCACCTTTGCTTAAAGATGCTATGCACAACCACAGAATTTCTGCTGCAAAAATGGCAGAAACATGGGTGGATGTGGGTACTCCAGAAAGGTTGATGCAGTTGGATCAGCAAATTCGAGAAGGACAATTTAACTAAGTGAGTATTCACTAAGCGTTAAATAGTGTTCCACGATGCATAAAACGGTATACTTTGATTAATTTTATTGAGATGTTTACTGTTTATGCATCCTTTTTTTCATGAGTTACAACAAGGTAGTCAAAAACTAGGTTTATCACTCAGTGATGAGGCGTTGAATCTATTATTAAAATATCAAGATGCGCTTGTATTGTGGAATAAGGCGTACAACTTGACCGCGATTCGTGATCCTAAAGAAATGTTAGTTAAACATTTGTTGGATAGCCTCAGTATCTTGAAAGACTTGCCTGAAGGGCGATTGCTTGATATTGGTACCGGTGGTGGTATGCCAGGGATGATCATCGCGCTATGTCAACCTGAGCGAAGCTGTGTGCTTCTAGATTCGAATGGAAAAAAAATTCGTTTTCTCAAACAGTTCATTGCTGATTTAAAACTAAAAAATGTTGTGGCAGTTCAAACTCGAGTAGAGAATGAAGAGAGTATTAATGAACTGGGTAAATTCGATGTAATTACCAGTCGTGCTTTCGCCTCACTGACAGATTTTATTACTGCTTCTCGTCCTTTTATGCATGAAAACAGTATTATTGCTTCTATGAAAGGTTTAATTCCTGCTGAGGAAATTGAAAACCATAAAGATGAGTTGAGTTGCGAAATTATTGAGCTTCACGTTCCACGTTTAGATGAACAACGTCATTTATTGCTACTTAAACAAATTTAAAAATTCTAGGGATTGGGGTTACCATGGCTCAAATTATTGCTATTGCGAACCAAAAAGGTGGCGTAGGTAAAACCACGACTGCTGTAAATTTGGCTGCATCATTAGCAGTGCTTAAAAAGCGAGTATTGTTGATTGATATGGACTCTCAAGGCAATGCCACTATGGGTTCAGGTATTCAAAAGAATGATCTCTTATACTCAGTGACTGATGTTTTATTGGGTGAAGTGCCAATTGAAACGGCCATCACTAAAGCTGAAGTTGGATATCGTGTACTCGGCTCCAATCGTGATTTAGCAGGTGTTGAATTAGCCATTGCTGAGCAAGACGGTCGTGAATTTATTCTGCGTGATGCGATCCAACAAATTGAAGATAAGTTTGATTACATCATTGTGGATTGTGCACCAAGCTTAAGTTTGATCACGGTAAATGCATTGGCTGCTGTTAAAAGCGTGATCATTCCAATGCAGTGTGAATATTATGCCCTGGAAGGCTTGGCAGATTTAACACAAACGATTGATCGTATTCAACAAGCGTTAAATCCTGATTTAGAAATCATTGGTGTATTGCGTACCATGTACGATGCTCGAAATGCGCTGACACGTGATGTGTCGGATGAGTTGGAGCAGTATTTTGGTAAAAAATTATACGAAACGGTTATTCCTCGAAATGTGCGTTTAGCGGAAGCGCCAGCACATGGGTTACCGATTATTTATTTTGAAAAAAGTTCTAAGGGTGCAGTGGCTTATTTGAATCTTGCTGCTGAAATGTTAAAAAAAACCAAAGTGAAAAAAGGAAGTAAAGCATGACCGTGAAGAAAAGAGGCTTAGCAAAGGGTCGTGGCTTAGATGCGTTATTGGGCTCTATTCAAAAAGAAAAATTACAATTAGAAGCACAGTCATTAGATCATGGTCAGCTCAAACAAGTAGATGTCAAACTTCTTAAACGTGGTAATTATCAGCCGCGACGTTTTATTCATGAAGAAGACCTTCAGGAATTAGCATCTTCTATTAAAAAGCATGGCATCATGCAGCCGATTGTCATTCGTCCAATTGAGGATGATGTGCATCAATATGAAATTATTGCAGGGGAGCGCCGTTGGCGAGCAGCTCAAATCGCTGGACTAAATGAAGTTCCTGCAATTGTTCGTGATTTGTCAGATCAAGTTGCAATTGCGTTGGCATTAATTGAAAACATTCAACGCCAAGATTTAAATCCAATTGATCAAGCTATGGCATTGCAGCGTTTTCATGAAGAGTTTGGATTAAGTCACCAAGAAATTGCTGAAACAGTGGGCAAGGCACGTACTACAGTAAGTAATTTATTGCGCTTATTAAGCTTAGCGGATCCGATTAAAGACCATATCCAACAAGGTCAATTAGATATGGGGCATGCGCGTGCAATATTGACTTTGCGTGCAAAAGACCAAATTGAAATTGCAAAAATTGTCATTGAAAAAAACCTTTCTGTTCGTCAAACAGAACAGTTAGTGCGTGATTTTAATGCACCAAAACAGGATAAGCCAAAACCATCAATTTCAGCTGATTTAGAGCAACTGACTCAGCGTCTTTCTGAACGTTTCAGTGCAGATGTTAAAATTGATCACAATAAGCAAGGTAAAGGTAAGCTTGTGATTCATTATCACTCACTTGATGAGTTAGATGGTATTCTAAATATCTGTTTAGATGAAAAATAATTAATTTAAAAGCAGTAAATGTGATTTATTTAGATGAGTTTGAGATTTAAGTCATTTAGGTCTCAATACTCCAATTGAGCTAAGGTTTACTTTGATCATTCCATACAATCAGGTCATTGATTTTAGAGTGGGGCAGACTTTAGCATTCGATGTTCGAATTATGTATGATTAAATTGCATACGTGCTGAATCTGTTTAGGTGTTTAAGGATACCGTACCAATTAGAGGTTGTGAGTGAAGCAAGATTTTAAAGTTTATATGCGTTTGTTGAGTTACTTAAAACAGTACTGGACGATTGCATTGATTGTTGTATTTGGTTTTGTGCTGAATGCCGCGACTGAAGTTTCTGTTGCGAAATTATTAGAGCATATTATCAATGCCATTCAAGAACAGGATCGAAGTTTCACGAACTTATTCCCATTTTTGGTTGTGGTTTTGATGTTTGTACGAGGAGTGGGGCTATTTCTAGGTGGATACTACACTTCGGTGATTTCTCGAAATCTAATTTTTAATATTCGCCAAGAAGTTTTTGCTAAATTAATGCGATTGCCGTCGCAATATTATTTAGATAACACTAGTGGTCATATTACTGCCAAAATTATGTACAACGTTGAACAGCTGACTGCTGCCTCAACGGAGTCATTAAGAACCTTATTACAACAAGGTTTGATCACCATTGCGCTGTTAGGATATTTGTTCTATTCCAACTGGCGCTTGACTTTATGTATTTTGATTTTTGCGCCATTAATCGGTTTGTTGATTAGAAAAGCTGCTAAACGTATGCGTAAGCTGTCTACTCAAGTGCAAGATACGATGGGTGATGTAAACCATGTAGTGCAAGAAACCGTGAATGGTAATCTGGTTGTTAAAGGGTTTGGTGGACAGGCATACGAGCAAACTCGTTTTAAAGAAACCTCACTCGAAAACTTGCGTCGTGGTTTAAAAATGGTTGCAGTACAACAATTAAATAGTCCTGTTGTACAACTTATTATGGCGATCGCTTTAAGTATTGTGATTTGGATTGCTTTAAGACCTGAGATATTACAGGATACTTCAGCGGGTCAGTTTGTTGCGTATATTACTGCAGCCGGTATGTTGAGTAAGCCGATTAAAGCTTTAACCGATATCAATGAAAAATTACAGCGAGGAATGGCTGCAGCACATTCAGTATTTGAATTATTGGATATGCCTGAAGAAAAAAATGAAGGGCAGTTAAAACCACAACTCAAAGGCAATATTGAATTTAATCAGGCAAATTTAACATATAGCGATGGTTTTCATGCCATTCATGATTTCAATTTAAATGTTAAAGCTGGGCAGACTGTAGCGTTGGTGGGGCGTTCGGGGGCTGGTAAGTCTTCTTTAGTTAACTTATTGGTTCGTTTTCAAGAATTAAGTTCAGGGTCAATCAAATTCGATGGCCATGATATTCAAGATATCGAAGTTACAGCGTTACGCTCACAAGTGGCTATGGTCAATCAGCAAGTCGTGCTGTTTAACCGAACTGTTCGTGAGAATATTGCTTATGGTCAGTTACAAGATGCTTCGGAAGAGCAGATTATTGCTGCTGCGAAAGCTGCTTATGCCCATGACTTTATTATGGCACTGCCTCAAGGCTATGACACACCATTAGGTGCTCAAGGTTTAAATTTATCTGGCGGACAAAGACAGCGTATTGCAATTGCTCGCGCAATCTTAAAAAATGCTCCAATTTTAATTCTTGATGAAGCGACAAGCGCATTAGACAATGAGTCTGAATACTTTATTCAGCGTGCTTTTGATGCAGCTATGCAGGATCGGACAACGATTGTCATTGCACATCGATTATCAACGATTGAGAATGCAGATCTTATTGTGGTAATGGATAAAGGTCGGATATTAGAGCAGGGAACACATCAGGAATTACTCGATTTGCGTGGTGCATATTTCCAACTGCATCAACGTAATTTTGAGGAATAAGTTATGTCTATTGCGCAGGTCATTCAAAACGCTTGGAATAAGCAATCCAAGTGGTTGATTGTATTGCGACCCCTGTCATTGCTTTATCGATTAGGATTTTTCCTGAACAAAGCCTTGTATCAACGTGGTATAAAACCTATTTATACTGCACCAGTTCCTGTCATGGTCATTGGCAATATAACGGTAGGTGGTAGTGGTAAAACACCGTTATTAATTCAATTGGTTAAATATCTTCAACAAAAAAATATTCGAGTTGGAGTAATTAGTCGAGGCTATGGTGGTAAAGGTCCTTTTCCTGCAAGCGTGAATCTCGATTCTGAGCCAAATGAAGTGGGTGATGAGCCCTGTTTAATTGTGCAATCTACTGGCGTGCCGATGGTCGTAGGTGGGCAACGACAGAAAAGCATAGAGTTGCTTCTCTCTAAGCATCAACTTGATTTGATCATTAGTGATGATGGTTTGCAACATTGGGCACTTGATCGTCAATTAGAATGGATTGTGCTGGATAACAATCGTGGTTTGGGTAATCAGAAACTGTTACCAGAAGGTTTTTTGCGTGAGCCAGTAGCACGGTTATGCAGTGGTACAGTAATTGAGCATGCTGAACAACCAAGTTCAGATCTGTATATGCAATTACAAGTTGCGGCGCCGTACTTGTTAAATCCAGTCGAAGATCAAGTTGAATATTTTGCCACTGATTTGAATTTTTATGCGGTCGTTGGTATTGGGTTCCCGCAACGGTTTTATAAAACCCTTGAAAGTATGGGCTTAAAGCATTTTCAGTGTCATGAATTTCCTGATCATTATGATTATCAGATTGATGATTTACAATTTGAAGATTCAAATCCAATCATCACCACTGAAAAAGATGCTGTGAAACTCCTCCCTTTGTTAAAACAACATCCAGAATTTAGTCGTGAAATTTGGGTGGTTCCTGTTGAAGCAGCTTTATCATCAGCTTGTTATGATTTGCTGGATCACCAGCTTGCAAAACTCGGTATCGTAAACACATAAGGAATATCCATGAAACACATTGTAATACCTGCTCGCTTTGCAAGTTCGCGTTTACCTGGAAAACCACTACTTAAAATACACGGGCGTGAAATGATTTTACGTGTGGTAGATCAGGCGCGAAAAGTGACTGGGTTTGATGATTTATGTGTTGCTACTGATGATCAAAGAATTGTTGATCTTTGTAAGGCAGAACAAATTGATGTTGTGTTGACCAGTGCAGAACACCCTTCTGGAACCGACCGATTGAGTGAAGTCGCACGAATCAAAGGTTGGGCGAGTGAAGATATTATTGTAAATGTGCAAGGTGATGAACCATTATTGCCTGCATCTTTAGTCCAACAGGTTGCTTCTTTGTTAGAGCAAAAGCCTGAATGTTCAATGTCTACTTTGTGTGAAGTGATCAAAGAATTAGAAGAATTTAAGCGCGATAGTATTGTGAAAGTTGTCATGAGTAAATTCAATGAAGCGCTTTATTTTAGTCGTGCAACCATTCCATATGATCGTGATGGATCAAAGCAACAACCACATTTACTACATCCTAAAGCCTACCGACATCTTGGTTTATATGCCTATAGAGTGAAGTTGCTGCAAGAGTATGTGACATGGGATCAGGGTGAGCTTGAGGTTTTAGAAAGCCTTGAGCAACTACGTGTTTTAGAAAATGGTCATCGAATCGCAATTGATGTGGCAGAGGTGAGCTTACCACCAGGTGTGGATACGCAACAAGATTTAGACCGTCTTAATGCAATGCCTATTTCTCATTTCCAATAGTATAGATTAGTCAATGACTCAGACTCAGCATGTTTATCCTTGGCAACTTAATGTATGGAGCACACTGACTCAGCGGTTTCCTCAAGTAGGTCATGGATTACTTTTTTATGGCAAAAAAGGCTGTGGTAAAGAAGCTTTTACCCAGCAATTTGTTACTTGGCTGCTATGTTTAGATAAGCAGCCAAATCAACCTTGTGGTCAGTGTTCGAGTTGTTTGTGGCTAAAATCAGATACTCATCCAAATTATGTTTACGTCACGACGGATGAGGACAATAAGAAACAAAACGCTAAAATTAAAATTGAGAAAATTCGTGAATTACAGCCATTCGTGCAACAAACCGTCGATGGTTGGCGGGTTATTGTGATTGAACCGGCGGAAGCGCTCAATACCGCATCGTCAAATGCTTTATTGAAAACACTTGAAGAACCAGGTGAGCGTGTTGTGATTATTCTTTTGGCGGATCATTATTTAAAATTACCAGCCACTATACGAAGTCGCCTACAACATTACGCCTTAGATCGGTTGTCTGATGATCAAGCCAATGCGTATTTGAATGAGCACTTGAATGCGGAGCAGCAGACTTTGGGCACACTGTTGCTTAACCTGTCGAATGGTATGCCTTTAGCTGCTATTGAGTTGGCCTCAAGTGAATGGTTAACTCTGCGAAGTGAGTTTATAAATGATTGGTATCATTTAGTCAGTCAAAAAAATATGCCAATGCAGTACGCTTCTAAATGGAATAAGCAACTCAACTTTTCCGAGTTGATTGTTATGTTTGAGTACTTATTAGCTGATCTTGTTGCCTATAAAATGGAACAAAATGTAAAAAATAGCGATTTAGACTTTAGTTTGTTAGCTGAGCAATATCAATTAGAACAATTATTTGATATTTATAGCGATGTGCATCAAGCAAAACAAATGGTTGAGCAGAATGTTCAATCAAATTTAATTGTTGATCAGCTTTTTATAAAATTAATGAATGTTCAATAATCATGTTTGAATACAGGGGATAGAGATGCAGCCAAGTCCGGGCGGTTTATTACAAGTCAATATTAATGATCGCGAAACTCTGCAATCTAGTTATATGCCTTTTGTTGAGGGTGGTGGATTATTTATTCCAACCAAACATCTAGTCAAAATGGGTGAAGAGATTTTTATCTTGGCAACACTTCCTAATCAAACCCAAAAAATACCAATTACGGGTAAGGTGATTTGGATTTCGTATAAGCAATCGGGCATTAAACCACAAGGTTTTGGATTGCAGTTAACTGGAGATAAAGGAGCCTATTACAAAATGGAAGCAGAAAAAATACTCGCTGGAAGTATGTCAACAGCACGCGCAAGCTTTACAATGTAGACTCTGACTTAAAAAATTAAAAGGTGTCCTTGTGTTTGTAGATACACACTGTCATTTAAACATGCTCAATCTTGAACCTTACGAGGGAAATATCGATTTAGCAATTCAGCAAGCGATTGATGCTGGTGTCACAAAAATGATGGGGATATCGGTTGATTTGGATGATCATATTATTCTGTCAGAAATTGCAGCTCGACACGAAGGAGTGGGTTACAGTGTTGGGGTGCATCCATGTGAAGATCCAGCAGTCATGCAGCGTGCTACTGTTGAAACTTTGGTTGAATTGGCGAGTATAGATAAGGTCTGGGCAATTGGTGAAACGGGTCTAGATTATTATCACAGTACTGAATTTGTTAAAGAACAAAAAGAATGTTTTGCACGACATATTCAAGCTTCACAGATGGTGAAAAAGCCAGTGGTCGTACACACACGCTCATCTAAAAAGGATACGATAGATATTATAAGAGCTGAAAAGTCGACACACGGAATTTTGCATTGTTTTACTGAGGATTGGGATACGGCAAAAGCGGTTCTAGATTGCGGTTATTACATTTCATTTTCAGGAATAGTATCGTTTAAAAATGCTCAGGATTTACGTGATGTGGCCAAGCAAGTTCCATTAGATCGACTATTAATTGAGACTGATAGCCCTTATTTAGCACCAATGCCATATAGAGGAAAGTCTAATGAACCAAAGTATGTCCCATATGTAGCCAAAGCATTAAGTGATGTATATGATAAGTCAGTCGAGGAGATTGCCTTTATTACAACGCAAAATTTCGAGAATCTTCTACGAATGCAGTAAAAATTTAATACGGAAAATAGAAAGAAGAGAGTTTATAGAGTGAAGATGGATCGTCAGGCTCAGTTTAGAGCGAGAGAAGCATTAATATTTCAGGTCGCAGAACAACTTCTTTTGGAAAACGGCGAAGCGGGCATGACATTGGATGCATTGGCCGCTGAGTTGGATTTGGCAAAAGGAACACTCTATAAGCACTTCCAAAGTAAAGATGAATTGTACATGTTGCTCATTATTCGTAATGAGCGCATGTTATTAGAAATGGTTCGAGATACTGAAAAAGGATTTCCTGAACATTTAGCTTTTTTTATGTTGCACCATTTGCATCATCCAGAACGTACTGTACTCTTTCATCAAATTGAAGAGCGATTGTCTACAACCGGTCAGGGTATTAATCATTTGTTTAATGAAATGTATCAGATTCGCAAAAGTAGACTCAGAATTATCATTCGTATGACAGAAAATCATCTAGCATCCATTCAAAGTAAGATGAGTTCTCGGGATTATTTAGCATCCATTTGGTCGATTACTCATGGTGGTGCTGCGATATTAAACTCGAGTTTCTATCAACGCTATTTAGGCTGTCGAGATACGTTAAGGGTTGCTTTAATTGATCAAGCGTTGATGATGCCTAAACAGATTAATTTGACAGAATCAGTGGCCTAATATGCAATCTCTAGATCACCGTCAAGGCGGATTTACTTTAATCGAATTGATGGTGGTCACTGTGATCATCAGCATCATGGCGGCATTGGTGGTGATGAATATTGGTGGGATTGATCAACGTAAAGCAATGCAAGCTAGAGAGGCTTTAATATTAGATTTAAAACGTATTCATCGAGAGGCTGTTGATCAATCGTTAGTGGTTGCATTGGTGCCACAATCGAATGGTGATCAGTTTCGCTATACATTTCAAAAATATAATGATTTAACTCGTCCAGAGCAGACGCTTGTATCGAATAATAATCGTCAACCTTCCACTTGGGTTGAAATGCCAGAGTTTTCTGCGAGAGAGCTACCTGCAAAGGTTTCATTTCAGATCGAAAGTAGCGACTATAGTTTTGAAAATGCAACTAATGCAGACTTGATGAATAATAATGCACCTAAATTAATTTGGTTGGGCAATGGCGAGGTTAAACCTGTCACAATTCAAATGTATTATGAACAAAAAGCAATTGGTGATCTTATTCAAATAGATTACTTGGGTAAAATCGATGCGGGTGCTTAAAGGATTTACCTTGATTGAGGTTGTGGTGGCTTTGGCTATTTTTGCTGTAGCAGCAATGTCATTGACGAAGGTGGCTATGCAGTACACACAGGCGACTGCAAATGCAATTTTAAGAACAAAAGCACAATTCGTCGCACAAAATGAAGTCGCTGCAATGCAAATTAGTGGTGAATGGCTAGAGGGAACTCAATCGAAGCAAATTACCTCTCAAGGGTTAAGTTGGCAAATTGATAAAAAATCAGAAGCGACTATTAGCCCAGATGTTCAGAAAATAGAAGTGCAAGTGAGTCTATATAACAATGATTTAGGTAAAGTTGAATCAGGTGTCACCACCATGGTGTTTTATAACTATCCTATCAGAGAGCAATCCAACTCATGATCAAGAGTAAACAACAAGGTTTTACCTTGGTAGAGCTTTTGGTTGCCATAGCCATCTTTGCAGTATTGTCTGCTTTAGGATGGAAAATTTTTGATTATTTAAATAAAGTCAAAGATCGCAATGCGGTGCATGAGCAGCAGCTTCTCAGTTTGCAAGATAGTTATTTACAAATGCAAAGAGATGCTTTGCAAATTGTACCGCTGACTGCAAATATCGCAGGACAAATCCAACCTGCATTTTTACTGGATGATCAGTCTTTACAATTTAGTAAGGCAGGGGTCACAGATCCGCTGAAACAGGGTTTGTCTCCATTTGAGAGAATAGAATATCGTTATAATGCACAAGATCGAAAAGTTTATCGTTTAAAGTATCCCAATCTGAATGTTCTTCAAACAACCCAACCTTTATCCAGTACGATCCTAGAGAATGTGGATGAGTTTCAAATCACAATTTTGAACCCGAATGAATTGAATTCGTGGCCGGATGCATCAACAATAAGTTCTAATGGTAATGATGCTCAAGATGGTGTTGCTCGACTATTGCCTAAAGGTATGCGAATTAGATTTAAGCAACAAGATGTTGAATACGAGTGGATTTTCAGTTTGCTTAATACTGACTATTTAAAACCGACATCTAGTCAATAATCATTAGGAAAATGCATGAAGCAGCAAAAAGGAATCGCCTTGATTACGATTTTAATGTTAGTCGCTTTGGCAACTATCATTGCTGCGACGATTGCCCATCGTCAATACAATACCAGTGAAAATACGGCCTATGTGATTCGTCAAAACCAAGCACTGTATTATGCAAAAAGTGCTGAAGCTTTTTTCTCAGAATTATTGGTTCAAGATGCTAAGTCCAATTCAAAATCAGATAATCTTCAAGAAACTTGGGCTCAACCGATGCCACCATTTCCAATTGATGGTGGTTATGTCGCAGGGCGAATTATTGATGAAACGGGTAAGTTTAATTTAAACAGTTTGGTCAAAGATGATGGCGTGCCGAATGATAATGCGGTGAATTACTTTAAGGGATTATTAACAAAGCTTGGTTTGCCAGAAGAATTGAATGAAGCGGTAATTGATTGGCAAGATCAAGATGATTTGACGATTGGCGCGATGGGGGCAGAGAGTAATTATTATTTAAGTTTAACGCGTCCTTATTTGCCAGCGAATGGTCCTTTTCATAGCGTTGAAGAGTTGAAGCAAGTGCGAGGATTTGAAGGTGATAAGTTTTTATTGATAAAACCTTATGTTACAGCGATTCCTTTAAAAGAAATTAAAATTAATATTAATACAGCACCAGCGATGATTATTGCTGCTATAGACCCAAGTTTGGATGTGCAAAATGTACAGCGTGATTTGGATCAGAAAAAAGCCAATGGTGAGTTTTTTGAGTCCGTAGATCAGCTCTGGGAACTCAACACTCTAAGTCAGTTAAGTGAAGAAGCAAAAAGCACAGCAAAAAATAATTTTGATGTTAAATCTGCATTCTATCGAGCAGATATTGAAATCATGCTATCTGATCGAAAGCGATATTTTTCGAGTTATCTGATGCGTGATGAAGATAAGGTTTATGTCTTCTCAAGAAGTTTGGCACCTCTTCAAACCAATTGATTAAATTGCTAAACTATTAATTTAAACAAATTGAATGATAGCTTTTTATTTTTTTGTTTTTAATACGTTTTGCCAATTGCTTAAAACGTTAAAATTAATGATGAGTTGTGTGAATATGCACTATAATCATTTTAATCCATGATTTTTTATTGCTCTGACATATGTTAATTCGAAAATTATTTAAGTTTGAAAACGCGCATATTGTGCGAAATTGCACATCAGACCGCTGTAAGCGTTCAATTCATGGTCATAGCTATAAAGTCGAATTATTATTGAAAGCCTCAAAGCTAGATCATGGTCAAATGGTCTATGATTTTGGTTTGCTGAAAGGTGTGATCAAAGAACTTTATGATAGTTTTGATCATGCGATTTGTTTTTGGCAAGAAGATTCAGCTGAATATATTCAAGCATGTAAAACTTTTAGTGCGCGTTGGGTTTCATTACCCGTTTCACCTTCTGCTGAACAATTTTCTCGAATTTTCTTTTATTTGGCAGAACAAGTACTGAAATCAACTATCACGCAAAATGGTGAAGGTGATGTTGAAGTCTATTCAGTGATCGTGCATGAAACTGACACAGGCTATGCGCAAAGTTTTGCTGAAGATATCGTAAATGAACAGATGGGCTTATTGGCGCTTGATCAAATCGTATTCTCAGAACAAATTCAAAATGAATGGTCTGATCCTAAAATATACGAACAATTGAAACAAGGATTCACTTTTAAGAACCCAAGTGTAGATTTACAAGTAAAACTTTAAAGCTGTGATTGATTTAGGGATGAACACAATGCAACTCACCGAACAAGAATTAAGTCAACTGAATCAAGTTCGGTTAGAGGATGGTTGGAAGTATGCTTTAGCAGATTTTCTGCTCAGCGATAAAATGGATCAGCTGAAAGCTTTTCTCAAATCTGAATTACAGGCGAATAAGGTGATATACCCACCTAATTCCCTTATATTTAATGCGTTCAACACTACACCCTTAGATCGTGTAAAGGTCGTGATTCTCGGTCAAGATCCTTATCACGGTCCAAATCAAGCACATGGATTGAGTTTTTCAGTGCAAAAGGGTGTTGCATTACCGCCGTCTTTGCGTAATAT
Organism: Acinetobacter sp. Ver3; assembly: GCF_000632455.1. Taxonomy (GTDB): domain Bacteria; phylum Pseudomonadota; class Gammaproteobacteria; order Pseudomonadales; family Moraxellaceae; genus Acinetobacter. The sequence continues at coordinate 70,633 of NZ_JFYL01000004.1, read as the reverse complement.
CTATCACGAACTCAGCACTGACCTTGGAATAGTGCCTGCCAAGCATGGTGATTTAACCCAATGGGCTGAAGAGGGTGTCTTGTTGCTGAACAGTGTATTGACTGTTGAGGCGGGCCAGCCGACTTCACACCAAAAGAAAGGTTGGGAAGATTTCACTGATGCTGCGATAGATGTTCTAAATGAGCAACGTGAAAAGATCGTTTTCATTCTTTGGGGTGCGTACGCGCATAAGAAAGGTCAACGAATTGACCAAAATAAGCATTTGGTCTTAAAAGCAGCACATCCATCACCGTTGGCAGCAAACCGAGGTGGTTTTTTTGGGTGTAAAGTTTTTTCAAAAACAAATAATTATCTTAAACAAAATGGCATTGAGCCAATTAAATGGCAGCTGGAAGCATGACAATATCTCCTGAGACGAATCAATATCATCCTGACTTAATTGTTGAAGAAGCACAGAATGGATGGAGAGTGGTTCGATTAAATCGTCCAAAATCTTTACATGCACTTGATGAATCTATTGTGACGGCTTTATTGGCTGTTTTTGAAAAGTTTCATCATGATGATGCGGTTAAAGCGATCTGGTTTGATTCAACAACCCCTAAAGCTTTTTGTGCCGGTGGGGATGTACGCAAACTCCGTCAGTTGGTCATCAATAATGAGGTTGATGCGGCAAATAAATTTTTTGAACAAGAATACGCGCTAGATCTTTTGTTGCATGACTACGCTAAGCCGATTGTTGTTTGGGGTGAAGGTTATGTGATGGGTGGTGGGCTTGGTTTATTTATGGCTGCACCATTCAGACTGGTTACACCTTATTCGCGTCTTGCAATGCCAGAAGTGAATATTGGTTTATATCCAGATGTTGGTGCTAGTCGTTTCTTGGCAGATCGTGGTCCAATTGGTCTATTTACAGGTTTAACTGGATCGATCATGACTGCGGCAGGAGCTTATGGTATCGGTTGGGCGACTCATATTTGTGATGCTCAGCGTGATGTTGTTTTACAAAAGTTGATCAATATCGATTGGGATCATTATCCTGCTGGCGATTTTAGGGCATTAGATGACACTTTAAATAGTTTGCATCGACCAGTTTCTCCAGGGCCACTGCAAATCTCGTTAGATGTGATTCACAGTGTCTGTCGTGGTGCAAACTTTGAAAATGACTACGAAGCAATCATCGGTTTAAGTGATGCACGAAGTGATTGGCTAAGACAAGCTAGTGAGAATCTTGCAAAAGGCTCACCGAGTACGGCTGCGATTACTTGGTTGTTATGGCAATGGGGGCGTCAAGTTCATCCTTGGCAAGAAGTATTTGAACTTGAAACTCAAATTTCTGATTGGAAAATTAGACATCCTGATTTTGTTGAGGGCGTGCGTGCGCGTTTAGTGGATAAAGATTTATCTCCTGAATGGACACCTGCAAAGTCTATGTCCTTAAAAGGAATTTTAGGTGCGCACCCACCAGTTACAAATATCGAGAGCTGGAATAACTTGTTAAAACAGTACGGTATTATCTAATTTTGACTGAAATCCAATTTGATACTGAAGATCTAAAATGGATGCAGCGTGCCTATGAGCAGGCTGCATTCGCAGCTCAATTGGGAGAAATCCCTGTTGGAGCTGTCATTGTGAGTCAGGGAAAAGTGATTGGTGAGGGATATAATCAACCGATCTTGAGTCATGACCCAACTGCTCATGCTGAAGTGGTCGCGCTTCGCCAAGCATGTAATCAAATTCAGAACTATCGTCTACCAGAAGATGCAACTCTTTATGTAACCCTTGAGCCATGCACAATGTGTGTGGGGGCTTTAATTCATGCTCGAGTTCATCGTGTTGTATTTGGTACTTTAGAGCCGAAAGCGGGTTCGCTGGTCAGTGCGCGACAGTTATTGAATAATCAAGGTTATTACAACCATATATTTGAATTTGAAGGGGGGTGCATGCAATCAGCGTGTGCTCATCAGCTTTCAGAATTTTTTAAATTCAGACGTGAACAAAAAAAACAACAGCGTGTACGACAAAAAATAGAAAATAATCAGGAATGATTGCTATTGTTGATTGTGGAAAAATTGACATAATGTATTGTCAGTATGAAGCGGAATCAATGAAAAGGAATAAAAAATGAATTCAATCCAAGTTAAACAAGAATTTAACCAGCCTATAGATCGTGTATTTGAAGTTTTGTCAAAACATGCGACTTATAATGATGTATTTGCACCGATTCAGGTTGTACGCATTAAAGATGCAGCTGATCCGATTCGTCCTGATGGGATTGGATCAGTACGAAAAATGGGATTAGGCCCAATAAAGCCAATTCAAGAAGAAATTACTGTACTAGAGCCAAATAAGCGTATTGAATACAAAATTATCAAGAATCCATTAATCAAACATCATCTTGGAATTATTGAATTTAAAGAGCTTTCAACAGCTAAAACTTTAGTCACATACACGATCGAATTACAGGCAAGAGCACCGTTTGTGAGCAAATTAATTCTTGCACAACTCAAACTTGCTATTACACTTGGCTTTAAGAAATTAGCAAAACGCCTCTAAGGCGAAGTTGGTAAAGTAATGACAATTCAAATTATCACGATCGATGGACCAAGCGGTTCAGGTAAAGGAACTTTGGCAGCAAAATTGGCACAGCATTACCAGTTTCATTTACTAGATTCTGGCGCTTTGTATCGTTTGTTGGGATTGTCATTACATCAGCTGAATTTAATTGATTCAATTCACAATCCAGATGTGTTGGTTAAATGCGTAGAAATAGCGACTCATCTCGATATTCAATTTGTTAGTGATCATTTAAAAACAAAAATTTTACTTAACGGGCATGATGTAACGGATGAAATTCGCACTGAAAAAGTCGGTGAGTTTGCATCCAAGGTTGCAGTTGTACCTGAATTAAGACAGGCATTATTCGAAAGACAACGTGCATTTGCTCAAGCACCAGGTCTTGTTGCCGATGGCCGTGATATGGCGACTTCAATCTTCCCAGAAGCCCAAGCAAAAATATATTTGACGGCTTCTGCTGAGTCGCGTGCTGAGCGACGTGTAAAGCAGTTGCAGGCCATGGGGCAAAATGTTAAAATAAGCGACATTTTATCTAATATCCAAGCACGTGATAAGCGTGATATGGAAAGAACCGTTGCGCCGCTTAAGCCGGCTGAAGGGGCTTACATTATCGATAGTTCAGATCTGGACATTGACGCTGTATTTAACCTGATGACCGCATATATTGATGCGCAATAAGATAAATTAATGAATATTAGTGGAAGCATAGCTTGATCAGTTCTATATGGACTATGTCGATACTTAACTAAACCGGCCTTGTCTGATCCAAGACCGCTGACTTTTCTAGGTATATCATGACCGAATCTTTTGCAGCCCTCTTTGAAGCAAGCGAATTAAACCTCAACGTTGAAAAGGGTGCAGTCATCCAAGGTATCGTTGTTAGCATCGATTCTGACTGGGTAACTGTAGATACTGGCCTTAAATCTGAAGGCGTAGTAGCTCGCTCTGAATTCTTAAACGAACAACGTGAACTTGAAGTTAACGTTGGTGACACAGTTGACGTAGTTGTTGAAGCGCTTGACAACGGTATGGGTCAAACAGTTTTATCACGTGAAAAAGCTAAACGTGCTGAAACTTGGACTAAACTTGAAAAAATCTTTGAAGACGGCGAGATCGTTACTGGTGTTATCTCTGGTAAGGTTAAAGGCGGTTTCACTGTTGACATCGGTCCAGTACGTGCGTTCTTACCAGGTTCTTTGGTAGACACTCGTCCTATCCGTGACACGACTCACCTTGAAGGTAAAGAGTTAGAATTCAAAGTTATCAAACTTGACGCTAAACGTAACAACGTTGTTGTATCACGTCGTGCAGTTATGGAAGCTGAATCTTCAGCTGACCGTGAAGCTCTTCTTTCTCAACTTGAAGAAGGTCAAACAGTTACTGGTACAATCAAAAACCTTACTGACTACGGTGCTTTCGTTGACCTTGGCGGTATTGATGGTCTTCTTCACATCACAGACATGGCTTGGAAACGTATCAAGCATCCATCAGAAGTTGTTGAAGTTGGTCAAGAAGTTACTGTTAAAGTACTTAAATTTGACAAAGAGCGTAACCGTGTATCATTAGGTCTTAAACAACTTGGTGAAGATCCATGGTTAGCGATCATGAACCGTTACCCTAAAGGTTCTATCGTTAAAGCGCGTGTAACTAACTTAACTGATTACGGTTGCTTCGCTGAAATCGCTGAAGGCGTTGAAGGCTTAGTACACGTTTCAGAAATGGACCACACAAACAAAAACATCCACCCATCTAAAGTTGTTCAGATTGGTGATGAAGTTGATGTTATGGTTCTTGAAGTTGATGAAGAGCGTCGTCGTATTTCTCTTGGTATCAAACAAACTCGTGCTAACCCATGGGAAGAGTTTGCTAAGGCTCACGACAAAGGTGAAAAAGTTTCAGGTACAATCAAGTCTATCACTGACTTCGGTATCTTCATCGGTTTACCAGGCGGTATCGATGGTCTAGTTCACTTATCTGACATTTCTTGGAATGAACAAGGCGAAGAAGCGATTCGTCGTTACAAGAAAGGTGACACTGTTGAAGCGGTTATCCTTTCTGTAGACGCTGAAGGCAACCGTATCAGCCTTGGTATCAAGCAAATGAACAGCGATCCGTTCAACGATTTCTTAGCTGCTAACGAACGTGGTGCTCTTGTTAAAGGTACTGTAGTTGCAGTTGATGCTCGTGGCGCAACAATTAAGTTGGCTGACGAAGTTGAAGCTTCTCTTAAAGCTTCAGAAATCAACCGTGACCGCGTTGAAGATGCAACTAAATTCTTAGAAGTTGGTCAAGAAGTTGAAGCTAAGATCATCAATGTTGATCGCAAATCACGCGCAATCAACTTGTCTATCAAAGCGAAAGACGAAGCTGAAGAGAAAGAAGCTGTTGCTAACTTGAAAACTGCTTCTGCAGGTCAAGACAACGGTCCTAAGACAATTGGTGATTTGATCAAAGCTCAAATGAACCACTAAGTCTTTCGTGTTCAATGTATTGTTAATGTAATTTAACTAATACTTTTTACACAAATACTGTAAACGGTAGCGTAGTATTGACTTACTGCGCTACCGTTTTGTATTTAAACAGGTTATTATCTCGCTATGCACAGAGTAGCTTGATAATTAAAGAGGTCGCAGATGACTACTGAAGCACTTAATAAGTCTGACTTAATAGAACGTATTTCTATCAAAAACCCTCATTTGGCTGAGCCATTGGTCGAAGAAGCTGTTAAAATTATGATCGATCAAATGATTGAGTCATTATCAGCTGATAATCGTATTGAAATTCGTGGGTTTGGAAGTTTTGCTTTACATCATCGCGAACCGCGAGTTGGACGTAATCCTAAAACAGGTAAGTCAGTTGAAGTGGCTGCTAAAGCTGTACCTCATTTCAAACCAGGTAAAGCACTAAGAGATGCTGTAAACGAATCAGCAGGAAAATAATAAATTACTCAGGGGTGGTTATGCGTTACGTATTAGTTGCACTGTTAGTTGTAATCTTCGGATATGCATTGGCATTGGTTCTGCAAAATGGTACAGAACTGACTGTTGATCTTCTCTTCACTCAAGTACCGGCAATGAGATTAGGTTTATTGCTTTTGTTGACTTTGGCACTTGGGATCATCGTTGGATTATTACTCGGAGTTCAAGTTTTCCGTGTATTCCAAAATAGTTGGGAAATTAAGCGTCTTCGCAAAGATATTGAATATCTTCGTAAAGAACAAATCCAAAATGCTCAGTTAGCTGCTGCTGAAGCTGCTGCAAATGTACGTCATGAAAAGACAGTACTAGATGTGCATTCAGATCCGCGTAACTCAAATCCGCTGTAATTTATAAATATTTAAAAAACCTCTAAAATTTATTTTAGAGGTTTTTTTTATTGAAAATAAACTGTTGAATTTTAAGCTGAGTTTTTTAAAGTTAATTTTGCAGCTTAAGTTGAACATCTTTATAATGACGCAACTTTAGATGGACGGAAGAACAACCTTGAGTATCATTGTTGCTTTAGATGCAAAAAGCCAATACGACGCATTGAAAATGGCTGAAAATTTGGATCCTAAACTTTGTCGTGTAAAAGTCGGTAAGGAACTTTTTACACATGAAGGTCCGACTGTTGTAAAAGCATTGCATGATCAGGGTTTTGAAGTATTTTTAGATTTAAAATTTCATGATATTCCAAATACTACAGCACAAGCCGTTTGCGCTGCTGCAGATCAAGGGGTATGGATGGTTAATGTTCACGCATCTGGTGGACGAAAAATGATGGAAACTTGTGTAGAAAGATTAAAAGCAGGTAACTATCAAACACAGTTGATTGCAGTTACCGTATTAACTTCAATGGGGCGAGAAGATCTACGTGATCTAGGTTTGGATATTGAGCCTTTTGAACATGTAAAACGTCTAGCGACTTTAACTCAAGAAAGTGGCTTGGATGGTGTTGTATGTTCTGCGCAAGAAGCAAAAATGTTACGCGAAACTTTAGGTCAGAACTTTGCTCTCGTCACTCCGGGAATTCGTCCGGAAGGTTCTGCAGCGGATGATCAAAAACGTATTGTTACACCTAAGCAAGCAATGTTAGATGGTTCTACACACTTGGTTATTGGTCGTCCGATTACTAAATCAGAAAATCCAAATCAGACTTTAAGAGACATTCTGGCGACTTTGTAATTTTCCAATTACAGATATTAAGTATTTTAAAATGCCATGAATTTTCATGGCGTTTTTTTTAATTTTATGATGTATCAATAGTTGAAGTTATATTATCTCTAAAGGGAACTACTGACCATTATTGTTAGACTCAAGAAAGTTTTAAACAAGGTTTAGAAAGGAGTGAGAAGAAGCCTGGTGCTAAGAAAGCTAAAACTTAAAAACATAATAGAACTAAAGGATTGTATAAAAGGTTTAACAAATAAAGAAATTGAAAAAGCTATTAGGCATGGCGTTGCTGCTGCATAAAAGGTATGAAAGGAAAAAAATATGGAAGCTTGTAATTGGCATTGGGGAGCAATTGCTACTTTAATAGGGGCTGGAATAGCATCTACTACTGCATGGTGTATTTCAAATGAATGGAGAAATCAAAAAGTTAGTGAAGTCATTGCAAATGAAGCAAAAGAATATATTTATAATTTAAGTAAACTTGAATTAATACAGAACGAAATTGAAACTAAAAGCACTACAGCAAAAAGAAGGAAGGAACTATTAGAAGAATATATTTTATATAAAAATAAAGCATCTAAACATTCAAATTTTCTCGGAAAAGCATGTTCTAAGGATTTATAAGTAACTTAAGCTCAAATTATGGTTCTCAATGTATAAGATATATAAACTTTATTAAGGAAGAAAAGAATTATGACATGAAAGATACACCACATCCGAATGATGCATATTTACTCATTGAACACTTACTCATATATGCCTTGTATAAAAATGGTTCTATAAAAAGTAAAATAACTAGTAAATTAAAAAGTTACCATCATGCATAAAGAACTAATTTTTTAAATCCCATAGGCATACTACAACTCACACTTGAGAGTGATCCAAACATTATCATGGGCAATCCATTCTTTTTAGTTCTCTCTCCTTTTGGGAGAGAGTTAGAGAGAGGTTTGTTAGAAAATATCATTTTCCGCTCAAACTATGCCTAGAATCATCAATCAAAAAAATAAGCCCTCTAAAAAGAGGGCTTAAAATTAAAGATCATGCACGATTAGAGAATTGATTTTAAGCGTTTAACAACTTCTTTACATTGGTCTAAATCTGCTACGAGAGCAAGACGAACATGGCTTTCACCTGGGTTTCCTTGTTCAGTATCACGAGATAAATAACGACCCGGTAAGACTTTGATATGTGCTTTTTCCATCAGCATTTTGGCAAAAGTTTCATCATTATCTACCTTTAACCAATAATAGAAACCCGCATCAGGCTTTTTCAGTGGTAGCAAATCACCTAATTCTTGTTGGAATAAATCAAATTTAGCACGATATTGTTTACGGTTCTCTTCAACATGTGCTTCATCATTCCATGCAGCAATAGATGCCAATTGATGTTGTACTGGCATTGCAGCTCCGTGGTAAGTGCGGAATTTTAAATAAGGTTTTAATAGACTAGCATCACCAGCAACAAAGCCAGATCGCATACCTGGTAAATTAGAACGTTTAGATAGAGAATGGAATACGATACAGTTTTTATAGTCATCACGACCTAGTTCAGCACAAACTTCGAGTAATCCTACAGGGGCTTCATCAAACCATAGTTCTGAATAGCATTCATCAGATGCGATGACAAAATTGTATTGATCAGAGAGCGCAATTAATTTTTTGAATTGTTCTTTTGAAAGCACAGCACCTGTCGGATTTCCGGGGGTGCAGACAAAGAGCAAAGCTGTCTTCTCCCATACTTCCGCAGGGACAGCATCGAAGTCGCCAAGGTAACCATTTTCTTCAGTACAGTTGATGAAATAGGGTTGAGCGCCAGCGAGTAAAGCTGCACCTTCGTAAATTTGATAAAAGGGATTCGGCATAACTACATAAGGCGCTTCATCACGATTGATCAGCGCTTGTACGAATGAGAAAATTCCTTCACGTGTGCCAGTCACAGGTAAAATATGATCTTCTGCGCTAATAGCATTTAATTTGAAACGGCGTGTGAGCCATTGCGCAATACTTTCACGTAATTCTGGTAAGCCTTTACTGTTTGGGTATGTCGAAAGATGATTGAAGTTATCGACAATAGCTTGTTTTACGAATTCAGGTGCAGGATGTTTTGGCTCACCAATTGACAATGGAATTAACGGAAGATTTGCAGGTTTTACATCCTGAAAAAGTTTATTCAACTTTTCAAATGGATAAGGATGTAATAGGTTTAAACTAGAGTTCATGAAACAGTTACCGTCGGGTTAAATCTAAATTTTAATGATGATTACAGACCTGATTTGAAGCCTCATCTAATGCTGCTTTTAATTGTTCAGCAAAAGCCTGAGCTTCAGTTAAATTCATAGGTTCGCCATTCTTTTTGGTTACAAAGAAAATATCTTCTGCGCGCTCACCCAAGGTGGCGATTTTCGCGGAATGGATATCGAGACCTTGCATCATAAATAAGCCACCGATACGGGCAAGTAATCCAGGCTGATCGAGGGTAGAGATCTCGACCATATTTTGCTGTAGCGCCTCGTTCAACGTAATATCAATTGTGTTTTCGATATCAAAATGACGAAGTTGGCGTGGAATACGGCGTTGCATTAAACCTGGATAATTTTGTGAATCTGTTAATGCGTGCACCAATGATTCTTTTACCGTATTTTCACGTTCTGGATCTGTCACTAATGTGCCAAAACGATCAAGCACCACGTAGGTGTCTAAGCTAAAGGATTTAGTTGCTGTAATAATGCGTGCATCTTGTACATCTAGATTCATACGATCTAGAACTGCAACAGTGGTGGCAAAAAGATTAGGTTGATCTTGAGTGTAAATAAAAATCTGCACAGCATCTTGCGCTGATTTACGGTGCGCGCGCATCATCACCAATGGTGCTGAATTATCACCATGATCTAGGATTGCACGTGTATGCCATGCGACTTCATCTGCAGTTTCTTTGAGGAAGTATTCGTCACCAAGTTCTTGCCAAACTTTTTCAACAGCTTCTAAAGCATAATCATTGACAAGTAATTCACTTGCTGCAAATTTGGTATCTTCGATCAGCATTTGGTAATCGACAGGACGACCCAAACCACTACGAATAACGTCACGAGCATTGGTATATAACTGACGCATGAGCGATGCGCGCCATGTGTTCCAAAGCTTAGGATTGGTTGCGTTAATGTCAGCCACTGTAAGCGTATACAGATAGTCTAAGTGTTCCATATCACCGAGCTTCTCGGCAAAATCTTTTACAATATCTGGATCAGAAATATCTTTTTTCTGCGCAGTCATCGACATCAATAGATGATTTTGGATTAACCACGCAACAAGATTACACTCACGCTCAGTAAAACCGTGCTTGCTACAGAACTCAATGGCATCAACCGCGCCCAATTCACTATGGTCTCCACCACGACCTTTGGCGATATCATGGAACAAAGCAGCGAGGAATACGATGTCTCGGCGCACCAGACGCTGGAATACGGAACTTACGACAGGAAAATCTTTAGCAAATTCTGGCGCTTTAAAACGATTTAAATTACGTAAGAGTAGGAGTGTATGTGCATCTACAGTATAGATATGGAATAAATCGTATTGCATAAGGCCCATGATTTGCCCAAATGCAGGAATATAGTTGCCGAGTACACCATAACGTTTCATCGCAAGCAATGTTTCATATAAGTTATTCGGTGATCGGATGATCGCCATAAACAAGGCTTGATTAACTGGATTATCTCGATACGCTTGATCAATGCGTTTTGCAGCTAAAGTAAGCAATCGAAGTGTACGAGCTCGAATACCATCAATATCAGGGCGATTTGCTAGGATATAGAAAATCTCAAGGATGGCTGTAGGCTTCTCTGCAAAAATTTTATGGTGTTGAACTGCGAGTTTACCATCCACCAATTTGAAGTTTTCATTCACTTCCTCAATTTTACGCTCATAGTTGGGTAAACGAGGCGTGATGACAGACTCATTAAAATAGGCGAGTAGCATTTCATTCAGGGTTGAAACCTGCTGGGCTGCTCGATAGTAGCGTTTCATGAACTGTTCAATTGGATAATTGATATGTTCACCTTCGACTTTGTGGTAACCAAATTTTGCTGCGATATCGCGTTGGTAATCAAACAATAGTCGGTTTTCATCACGCTTAGTTAAGCGGTGTAAATGATGACGAATTTCCCAGAGAAAATTCTCAGCATCTTCGAGCACCCCAAGTTCAAACTCAGAAATGAAACCTAAATGTACAAGATCGTATATACGATTTACTCGGAAATGCCGTTTTGCAATCCAACCAATTTGGTTAATGTCTCGAATGCCGCCCGGTGCATTTTTGATATCAGGTTCTAGATTACTTTCAGTATTGTTGTGTTGAGCGTAGCGTTTGGCTTGTTCTTCCATCTTGGCATCAAAGAAAGTTTTATCCGTCCAAGTTTGTGAAACAACACGACGAGGCCATTTCGCTAAGTGTTCATTGCCAATAATTAAACGAGACTCAATGAGAGATGTTGCTACCGTTAAGTCATTCATGGCCTGTTCAAAGCACTGCTGAATGGTTCTTACACTTACACCAGGTTTAAAATTGCCAACATCCCATAGAGAGGAAATAAAAATGGTAATGGCATTTTCTTGTTCTTGTGTAAGGTCATCTTCTGAAAGGATCAGAATGTCGACATCAGAGTAGGGCATCATTTCACGACGACCATAACCTCCTACAGCAAACAAGCCCAGATCGGTTTGATCTAACTCAGCATGTTGCCAAAGGAATTTAAGTGCCTCATCAATCAGGTTAGATCGAGTGAGGATGATCTCACGTATCGCCTTACCATTTTCAAACTCATGTTGTAATTGATTTTCAACATCTGAGCGCCATTGATTAATTGCCTTGATGTCGTGATTACTCGAAACATAGTTTGCTAATGGAGACGTATTGATCATGAAATGATGGCCTACCTAATGAATTATTTGTTTTGATTTACAATTACTTTTGAAGCTGCTTCAGTCGCTAATTCGCGTGCAATGTCAGTTGTTTCAGCACGTGCAGTTGCGACCCCCATACGGCGACGTTTAAAACCTTCAGGTTTACCAAAAAGACGTAAATCGACATTAGGGTTTTGCATAGCAAGATTTACGCCAGAAAATGACAAATTCGTATCATCAACACCTGCATAGATCACAGCGCTTGCAGCAACACTGTGACGTTGCGTGTTCACTGGAAGACCTAAAATCGCACGGGCATGAAGTTCAAATTCACTTTGATATTGAGATGCAAGTGTCACTAATCCAGTGTCATGTGGACGAGGAGAAACTTCACTGAACCAAACTTGATCACCTTTAACGAATAATTCCACACCAAAAATACCGCAACCGCCGAGCGCTACTGTGACTTTATTGGCAATACGTTTTGCTTCATCAAGGGCAGCTGTGCTCATAGGTTGAGGTTGCCAGCTTTCTACATAGTCACCTGCATCTTGACGGTGTCCAATAGGATCGCAGAAGTGCGTTTCGATTTCTCCTGTTTCAGGATTTTTTGCCCGTACTGTGAGTAATGTAATTTCGAAATCAAAATCAATTTGCGATTCTACGATGACAGTGCCTTGATTGACACGACCACCTGTTTGAGCATATTCCCAAGCTGTGTCGACTTCATCAAAAGATTTTACGCGTGATTGTCCTTTACCTGATGATGACATTACAGGTTTTACAAAATTTGGATAGCCAATATCATCACATGCTGCACGGAATGATTCCAAACTATTGGCAAAACGATAAGCTGAGGTTGGTAGCCCTAGTACCTCAGCTGCGAGGCGACGAATTCCTTCACGATTCATGGTGAGATTCACGGCTTTCGCAGAGGGAATAACTACGGCGGTTTTAGCATCTTCGATTTCCACTAAGACTTCAGTGGCAATGGCTTCAATCTCGGGAACAATTAAATGAGGTTGAACTTGTTCAATCAGTTTTTTTAATTCTTTTGGATCCGCCATATTCAATGTGTAGGAGTGATGAGCAACTTGCATGGCAGGTGCATTGTCATAGCGATCTGCCGCATGTACTTCTACACCTAATCGTTGTAATGATATTACCACCTCTTTACCCAACTCACCTGAACCCAATAATAGAACTTTAAACGCCGAAGATTGAAGTGGAGTACCGAGTGTAATAAGCATTTGATTCATCCGTGCTTGATATTATGGACTTTTAGCATATCAGAACTAAAACCTCTTGAGCGCGATGAATACAAGAAAAAGCAAGAAATTATTTTGATATCGTTTAATTTTTTTATTGATAAAAATTTATAAGCCTTATCCGAGGATCAGGCTTATAAATTTAGAATCTGAATGAATATTACGCAAGAAATGTTTAAAGTGGGAAATAGGTATACACCAAACCGTATGTGAGTGCGGCTGTGAGTGTTGCAGGTACAATCTGTTTAAATTTGAAATACAAACCCGAGAGCACAATAAAACCAATTAACATGGCAACGCTCTTATTGGGTGTTTCTAAGAGCGGAGGTAAAGTCGCGACCACGAGCATTGAACTGATTGCTGCAATACCGATTGATCCAAGGGCGATTTTAAGCCAAAGAGCACCGCGTTTCTGGCGACCTTGTTGTAGTCTCTGAATCACAAAAAAAGGACCAAAGCGTGAGGCGAAATTCGCGATGCCGACCAGAATACCGACACAAATAATTTCTAGATTCATGATTGTTCACCTGTGTGCAAAGGATCATGTTGCTTCAGTACATAATGTTTAAACAGACCAGCCAAAATACCGGAGCTTATGCCAATGAATATCGCTGCAGATAAATCGATAAAGTAACAGGCAATAGCAGAAACAATAATGGTGATGGTCACGACAAAGGTATGTTTTTTCTCAAATGCAGCTAGTAAGAAGCTCAAGAAAAGTGCAGGTAATAGAAAGTCGAGCGCTGCCTGCAAAAATTGGGGAAGATGACTGACTTGATCTGCAAATAAGCCCCCGAGAAAAGATCCAAGTGCCCAAGACAACCAGCTAAACAGACTCAGACCTAGCATCCAAGATTCAGACCATTCTTGACGGCGTTGCGACAGTTTAATCATGCCTGATGCAAAGACTTCGTCGGTCAAGCCCCATGACCAAATTGCAGTTTTTTTCAGATTGAGTTTATCTTGAATTAAGTTTTGTAAAGCAGGGCCATATAACAAATGTCGAATATCAAGCGCTATTACAGTTAAGGCTGTCATCCAGATAGAAGTGCCACTGCCGAGTAAGGCAACCACCAAAAATTGACTGGCACCTGCATACATCGAACAGGATAAAAATAATGCTTCCCACGCTGTAAAACCAAATTGAGTTGCAGATACACCAAACGCGAATGAAACAGGCAAATAGGTGAAAATGATGGCTTGACTATCTTTGGCACCTTGCCAAAAACCTGCCGGTGTCATGTGTGGGGAGCTTGATTGGGTCACGATAAACCTAATTGGAGATTGGAACAAAAGGTATAAAACGAGATTGAGTATTCTACCCGAATTTACTAGCATAGTGCCGAATAGTTTATTAGAGCGATGTCATGTTTGCGATTCAATCTCCCTTTAAATTAGCTGCATTGACTACATTCCTCATCTTCACTTTGTCCGGTTGTGGTGGTCAGGCAGAAACTGCCGATGAAAAGGTTGAAATTAAAGAAGCACCGAAGTTGACCAATGATGCAACTGAATATGCAAATCATGCTTGGCAATTGATTAATCAGGTTGATCCTATTCTGTATCAAGCCAATAAAGCGCTTATACCATCACAAGTACGCGAGCCTGTGCGTCAATTGGTATTGGATTGGCGTATTAATGTCAAAATGACCGACTCAGTGACTGAAGGGAAATATGCGCTTTGTCGTAAAGCGCTAACAACCATAGATGCTTGGGCACGTGCAATCGTGGAAAATGAGGGTCAGCTCGCACAGCGTCAAGCCAATTATGAACGCGATAAAGCCCAGTGCAAAACTGCAATTGAGCAACCAGAATTAGGAAACACCAAGGCGTATACAAAATTATTTTAAGTGACCCTAGCAACCCCAATATAACGATTAATCCAGATTTTACTGAAGCTCTTCATCTTTAGTCGGTTAAGTTTGATCGGCTAAAACTTTAAGTTGATTGAGATCAATCACCTCAATTTTTTTAAATGCAATTTTAATTGCGCCAATTTTTTCTAAATGCTGTAGTTCTTGATTAATGGTCTGTCTTGAGCAGACCAACATTTGTGCCAATTGTTCTTGAGATAGGTTGATGGTGTTTTTTTCAATCTCTTTGAGATTACCGTATCCATTTAAGATAAAGATTAATCTTTGTGCTAAACGTTGAATAAGGGGTTGTGTTTGAATAGAGACCAACTCCATGAAAGCATAACGGAGTTTATGACTCACCAATTGGGCCAGATAAAACCAAAATTTTGGATATTGTTCTAAAATTAGATCAAGTCCTACACGACTTATTTTGAGGATTTTGGATTTTTTACTGGTAATCGCATGATGAGAGCGGGGTTGTTGATCAATCAACGAAATTTCACCAAACCACATAATGGGATCTGCGATAACTGTCACCGCCTCACGACCTTCTACGTCAATATGTGCTAAACGAACAGCACCATCAATCACGGCATAAATGCCATCAAATTGATCAGCTTTAGAAAATATCAGTTGCTCTTTGCCATATTCAATGAGCTGTGCATGTTCGAGCATCAGCTGTTGTAGTTCATGATCAAACTGGCTAAACCACCAATTATTTTTTAAAAGATAAACGTATTGATTTGAAAGCAAAATTATCCCTTTTATACTGTTTATTTGTCGTCTAGTCGACAACTTATTGGTTTACATTTATATATAGTGAAGGAAATAGTCAGAAAAAGGAATGATAACATGACTCGTTTAGAGAGCTTGCTTGGACAATATGCAGCTTATCACCTAGATCGTAAAAACGTATTTTCACATTTTATTGGAATTCCCTTGATTGTATTTTCGATCTTGTGTTTTGCAGCCAAAGCGCAATTTACAGTTGCAGGATATCCCATTGATCTTGCAATGTTATTGATCGTCGCATCGGTGATTTATTACTTGAGTTTGGATCTCATTTTTGGGGTAGTGATGGCAGTGCTATTTGCTTTAATTTATCAGCCAGCCACACAAGTAGCAGCTTTAGCGACATCCTCTTGGGTATTGGTAAGTGCTGGATTTTTTATTGTGGGATGGATTATTCAATTTATTGGGCACTATTATGAAAAGAAAAAACCAGCTTTTGTAGATGATCTTGTTGGACTCGCGATAGGTCCTTTATTTGTCGTAGCAGAATTTATCTTTCTTATTGGTTTACGTAAGAAACTGGAAGAGAAAGTATTGGTTCGAGCTAAACAATTACGCTATGACATGGACCATAAACACGTAAATCACTCGAGTACTTCAACTCAAAATCCATGATCTCAATCTTTTAAATAATCTTTGCAAAAAAAAACAGCCTTTCGGCTGTTTTTTAATAACTTAAACGTTGAAACGGAAATGTAAAACATCACCATCTTGAACGACATAAGTTTTACCTTCAAGACGCCATTTTCCAGCTTCTTTAGCGCCAGCTTCGCCGTTGTATTGAACAAAATCGTCATAGGCAATGCATTCTGCACGAATAAAGCCTTTCTCAAAATCAGTGTGAATCACACCAGCAGCTTGAGGAGCGGTCGCACCAATTTTTACAGTCCAAGCACGGACTTCTTGAACGCCTGCAGTGAAATAAGTCTGTAGGCCAAGTAAGCCATAACCTGCACGAATAACCACGTTAAGACCTGGTTCTTCCATGCCCATCGCTTCTAAGAATTCAGCACGCTCATCATCTTCAAGCAAAGAAATTTCAGCTTCGATTTGGTTGCAAAGCGGAACTACAATAGCATTCTCTTCTGCCGCTAATTTTTTAACAGCATCAAGGTGCGGATTGTTTTCAAAACCATCTTCAGCAACGTTAGCAATATACATTGTTGGTTTAAGGGTTAATAAACCAAAGCCACGAACTAATTTGCGCTCGTCGTCATCAAGATCAGCTGCGCGAGCAGGGCGACCTTCATCAAGTAATGGCTGAATTTTTTCTAGTACAGCTTTTGTTGCAACAGCTTCTTTATCACCACCTTTCGCAGACTTTGCTAAACGTGTAACCGCTTTTGATACTGTTTCTAAATCTGCTAAAGCAAGCTCAGTGTTAATAGTTGCAATGTCATCAAGTGGGTCAATTTTGCCATTCACGTGAATAACATTTTCGTCTTCAAAACAACGTACTACGTGTGCAATTGCATCAGTTTCACGAATGTTGGCTAAGAATTGGTTCCCTAAACCTTCACCTTTAGAAGCACCAGCAACTAAACCTGCGATGTCTACAAATTCCATTGTGGTTGGAATAACACGTTGAGGTTTAACAATAGCAGTTAATTTATCTAAACGTGGATCTGGAACAGGAACGATGCCGGTGTTTGGTTCAATGGTACAGAATGGGAAGTTTTCTGCAGCAATAGCAGCTTTCGTCAATGCATTGAAAAGTGTAGATTTACCAACGTTCGGCAAGCCGACAATACCGCAATTAAAACCCATGAAAAGACTCACACAGTGTTATTTAAAAATTGTCGGTGATTTTACATCAAAGCCATGACAAAGTCAGGTCATGGCTTTGATGTTTCTCGAAAAGACAGATGAGACTTAATTCAATGGTGTGAATTAGATTTTACGTTTGTCCAAACTATGTGCCAATTGATCGCCTAAAGCTTGAATCAGCATCACTAATACGACTAATACGACGATGACCGCCAACATAATTTGCATATCGAAGCGTTGGTAGCCATATCGGTAGGCGATATCACCTAAACCACCTGCTCCAATAGCACCCGCGATCGCGGAGGAATTGATCATGGTTACAAGCGTGACAGTAAAACCTGCAACAATACCAGGCAGTGCTTCTGGTAAAAGCACATGCCAAATAATTTGTTTGCGATTACAGCCCATGGCTTGTGCAGCCTCTATGAGTCCATGATCAACTTCTCGTAGACTTACTTCCGCAATACGTGCGAAAAAAGGTGTAGCCGCAATAGTTAAAGGTACAACCGCAGCCCATACCCCATAGCTTGTCCCCACAATTAGTCGAGTGAAGGGAATGAGCGCCACCATTAAAATTAAGAAGGGAATAGAGCGCGTAATATTCACTACCCAACCCAAGGCATGATTGATTTTTTTTGACGGAATAATCCCATTTTCTGAGGTGTTGATGAGGATCACGGCCATAGGCAAGCCAATGAGAAGTGCTAAAAATGCAGAAATACCGACCATTAATAAAGTATCAATAGTGCCTGTAATTAAAAGATCAATGAGCTGGTTGTGCATAGCCAAGCACCTCGATTTGTGATGTTTTATGGGGGAATTGCTGATGGAGCGTATGCACATCAACATCTAATTGAGGAATACCTACGATGAGTGAGCCAACCAGATGATGTTGAATAGTGTCTACATGGCTTTGATATAAATGCACAGGCAGTGTAATTTTAGAAAGTACATCATTTAAGTTGGGAGGATTTTTCAAATCAGTTGCATAGCTGATTTTCAAAATGGTATGCGTTAAATGTGTAGCTCGCTCTTGATGTAACTGGAATGGCAAATCAAGCTGTTCCAAATTGAGGAGTTCTTGCGTGATTTTCTGCTGGGGACGAGAGAAGACTGACCAAACTTGCCCTGATTCAACGATTTCACCTTGATCAATAACCACCACTTGATCGCAAATTTCACGAATCACCTGCATTTCATGTGTAATGAAACGATGGTGAGTCCTAATTTTTGATTAATTTCTTTCAGTAAAGATAAAACAACAGATGTGCTTTCTGGATCAAGTGCCGATGTTGCCTCATCGCACAATAGTATTTCAGGTTTACTGACCAATGCGCGGGCAATCCCAACTCGTTGTTTTTGCCCACCCGATAATTGTGATGGATAGTGATGATGCTTTTCAGCTAAACCGACTAGATTTAAAACCTCATCCACACGAGTTTGAATCTCAGCAGCAGGCACTTTTGCGATTTTCAATGGAAGCGCGACATTTTCCCAAACTGTTTTGGCAGATAGTAAATTAAAATGTTGAAAAATCATGCCAATACGCTGGCGTAGGGCGATTAATTCATTGTGATTAAGCTGCCCTAGATCATGTTGATGTATATGAATACTACCATCAGAAATAGTTTCTAACCCATTTAAGGTGCGAATCAATGAAGATTTGCCCGCACCACTTTTGCCGATAATGCCGAAAATTTTTCCTTCGGGAATATCCAAATTAATGTTTTTGAGTGCGTGAACTTGTTTTCCTTGTACATCGTAATACTTATTTAAATGACGAATTGTAATATGGGGTACTGCAAATTCAATGTGTGAACCAAAACTCACCATGATCATTCTCCTTATTTCCAGCCTTCAAACCACAAACCTTGTCCAAAGTCTTTGTCTAGAATCTGACGGACTTTTGCAGAGTTTTGGAAGGTTTCAACCACAGTTTTTAATTTGTCATCCTGATCTTGATAATCTCGACGCGTTACAAACAAAATCGCAAATTTTTTATTAATCGGATCTAATAACAGTGCAGACGTAGGATCAGCAACTTTTGCCATTTTCAAATAATGAGGAAAACCCATAATTAAGTCAGCTTCATTGTAAGCATGCGCGGTTTGCGGGCCTTCAACTTCAATAATCTTGAGTTTTTTAGGATTACTGATAATGTCTCGGGTGCTGGTGAGCTCATTATTAATATCTTTGACTTGAATTAAGCCTGCACGAGCCAGCAAATTTAAACCACGTGCCATGTTAACTGGATCATTCGGTACGACTACTTTCGCTTGATCAGGTATTTCCTGTAGGGATTGATATTTTTTTGAATAAAGTCCGACATGACTGCCTGAACCTTTCGCAAAAGGCACAAGGTCATAGCCTGTTTCACGCACTGCATTCGCTAGAAAAACACTTTGTTGAAAGAAATTAGCGTCAATATCACCATTTTGCACAGCAACATTGGGTGCTTGCCAGTCTGAAAACTCAATCAACTCGAGATGGATTCCTTGTGCTTTTACATCCTCAGCGACACTTTGCAGTAATTCAGAATAGGGTGGGCTAATGCCGATTTTAATCACTTTATCATTTGAGTTTTGACTGATATAACGATATCCCACTAAGGCCGCCAGTACTGCGACGATGATGACTGCAATTTTGATGAATTTAGATGATTGAGTTGAAGTAGACATGAACACTCCTTATTTCCAGCCTTTGAACCATAGTTTTTCACCAATATCCTCATTCAATGCTTGTTTAACTTTGTCTGAGCTTTGATAAATTTGGATAAATTTTTTCAGTTGAGCTGCTTTTTCAGGCTGAGTTTGTTCAAAGTCATCGCGAACAACAAATAAGATGGCATAAAGCGTGTTGTTAATTTCATCCAAAATTAAGGCATCATTCGGATCAATCGTTTGTGCTAAGCGTAGGTACATTGGATAGCTAAATACGAGGTCTGCATCATCTACGGCACGCGCAGTTTGCGGGCCTTCGACTTCAATAAAGTTCAATTTTTTTGGATTGGATTTAATATCTTTTAAGTTGGATAAGTGGTTGTTGGAATCCTTAAGTTGTATTAATCCAGCGTGTTGTAAGAGGAGTAGGGCGCGACCCTGATTCACAGGATCATTTGGCAGTACAACTCGAGCGCCATTTTTAACTTCACTAATCGCTTTATATTTTTTTGAATATAAACCGACATGTGTTCCTGAGCCGATGCCCAAGGGTTTGAGCTTAAAGTTGGTTTCTTTTAACGCATTATTCAAGAAAGGTTGATGCTGAAAATAATTTGCATCAATATCCCCATGATTTAGGGTGATGTTGGGTGTATTCCAATCTGAAAATTCTACCAAACGTACATGAATGCCTTGAGCCTCTGCTTCATCAATTGCGGCTTGAAGTGGTTTTGCAAAAGGTGGGCTAATACCAATGACAATTTCTTGTTGATTATTTTTTTTCAAAAAGGACCATGCAAATGCTGCAATCACAATAATGGCGATTGCAACGCCGATCCATTTAAGTCGAGAAGACTGAGCTTGTGCCATAGAAAGACCCCTAAATATTAAAAAACTTAAGCAGAATGTTGGTGTATAGAAATTAAATTTGATTGTTGTGTATCTTGGTTTGAACTTGGACATCGGAAATGATGTGCAGGATGTGAATGTGGTAAATGATCTCCCGCATTGAATAGCTTGTGCCTTAAGCTACCCTCAGCATAGGCGGTCTTATAGCGACCACGTTGTTGGAGTTCAGGAATGACATAACGAATAAAATCTTGATGTGACTCTGGAGCGACTGTACGGGCAAGGTTAAAACCATCTAATCCAGAAATATCAATGAATTCGATTAGCTGTTGAGCAACTGTTGCTCCACTGCCAACAAATAAGGGATAACGTCTACCGAGTACATGCTGAGCTTTTAAATCTGCCAAAGTGACTTTGTTTTCCTTAAAGCGCTCATTTACAGAAACGATGCTGTTGGTTTTTTTATATGGAATAGCATCCTCATCTTTTAGATGACCTAAGTCTGTTCCGATTGAGCTTGAAAAATGCGCAATCCCTGCTTCAGGACTTGCATATTGAATATAGTCCTGCAGTTTTTCTTGCGCTTGTTGATCTGTTTCAGCAGTGACGACAGTGATGCCTGCAAATAATTTAATTGCTGTACCATGACGACCGTGTGAATGGGCTAATTGGCGAATCTTTTGTGTTTGCGATGCAATTTTTTCAGCAGTATCTCCACCAATAAACATGGCTTCTGCATGCCGAGTGGCAAACTGTAGTCCTTTAGGTGATGCTCCCGCTTGATATAGAACAGGTGTTCGTTGTACTGAAGGCGAGACTTGGAAGACGCCGTGACTGTTATAGAACTTTCCTTGATGGTGGATCGCATGCACTTTACTCGGATCGGTAAAAATGCGATTGAGCTTATCTTGGATGACGGCATCATTTTCCCAAGAGCCTTCCCAAAATTTGTAGCAGAGTTCTAAAAACTTTTCGGCTTGTTCATAACGTAAATCGTGATCTTTCAATCCTCGCTGACCGACCAATCGCGCTGCACTATCCAAATAGCCAGTGACGATATTCCATCCCAGACGTCCTTGGGTCAGGTGATCCAGACTCGCGAAGCGACGAGCAAATTGATAAGGCGATTCATAACTTAAGTTCACTGTAATACCGAAACCCAAATGCTGTGTGACGGCTGCCATTGCAGACACCAGCGTGCTTGGATCATGGCTCGGCAGTTGAATCGATTCTTTCAAGGTTAGATCAATGCCATTTTGATAGACATCGTAAACGCCAGTAATATCGGCAATGAATAATCCATCGAAAAGACCTTTCTCTAAAGTTTGAGCGAGTTCTGTCCAATAACTTAATTCATTAAATCGGTAGGATTGATCACGTGGGTGTGTCCAAAGTCCATGATTAATATGACCCACACAATTCATATCAAATGCATTGAACAGGATCTGTTTTTGAGGACTCGATTGAATTTTTGTCATTACAGCGTACCTCGTCTTGGGGGGAATACGCCGTTTAAAACATAATTGGCAATAAAAAAATATTTCCAACGCGCTGGATCATGCAAGGTATGAACACGTGCGTTTCTCCAGTATCGGTCAAGATTATCTTGTCGTTGACTTCCACGACTACCAGCCAGTTCAATCAGTTTTGACGAGACTTTTAGTGCAGTCTCGGTACTGTGTGCACGTGCTTTAGCCACTTGAATAGAAGCATGTGCAACTGAATGTTCTGAAGGGGAGACTTTGGCATCTTGAACCGCTTGCGCTGCTTGTTTTAGTAGTAACTCGGTGGCCTTGACGTCTGTTGCAATTCGACCAATTTCGTATAGTGTCAAAGGGTCTTGAGTGGCATGTTCAACTTTTGCATCTATCCAAGGGCGTGCTTGACGAACGCGTATTAATGTTTCTTCAAAAGCAGCTCGAGCAATGCCTGTTTCAATTGAGGCATGAATAATTTGTGCAAATGGACCTGAAATGGTGGCAGTTGAATAAGCCAAATCAAAAGGGACTATATCCTCTGGGTCAATCTGTACATTTTCAAATTTAACAGTCCCACTGCCTGTGGTACGTTGACCAAATCCACTCCAGTCATCTAATAGGCTTAAGCCTTCGCTATCATATGGAACAAAGACTAGAAACTGGCGCTCTTGTTCATCACTAGCAAGGGTTGGAATACGGTGAGCGAATAGACTGCCAGTGCAATAAAATTTTTCTCCATTGAGGACATAACCATTTTCGACTTGTCTTAAAGAGGTATGGCGTTGTGCTGCATTTTTAGTTTTAAACTCAGCCAAGGCATTTCCAAAGCGAGCGCCTTGTAAAACTTCAGTAAATAAACGTCTTTTTTGAGCCTCAGACCCAGTATTCCTCAAAATTTCAAGTGCATAGAAATGATTTTGTGGAATTTGTCCGATAGAGCCATCCACACCACTCATTAATGCGATGATTTTTGTCAGTGTATGAATAGAAACATCGGCACCGCCATATTGTTGAGGTACTGTAATGGCCCATAAGCCAGATTGACTGTAAGCTTCGATTTCTTCATGAGGAAGTTCACGATTTAAATCTCGCTCAGATGCACGGTGCTTAAACTTTTCTGCAAGTTTGTGTGCGACTTTTAATGCTTCTACATCAGAGCGAATAATATGCGCTGGTCTATAGCTGCCTGATTCTTGGATCTCTAAAGCTTGTAAAGATGACATGATGACTCCTTAAATCCAGGCATGACGTGCAGGAAATGTATGGTTTAAGTAATACGAACCCAGCGCGTGAATTTTCCAGCGAATGGGATCATGAAGGGTATGTACACGTGCATTTCGCCAGTGTTGATCAAAATTATGAACATTGAGGCTGGCGCGACTTCCTCCGAGCTCAATCAACTTTTCTGAGATATGCAGTGCAGCATCATTGGCATAGACTTTAGCTTCAGCAACTTTGATCGAAGCTTCAGCAATCTGTTCATCAGAGAGTTGTTCAAGCACACTGAGTGAATCTAAATAATCAGCTGCTTCATCGAGCAAAAGAATGGCGGCATCTAACAAAACATTAGCTTTGCCAACTTCTTGTAATGTGAAATACTCATCACTGGCACGCTCAACTTGTGCATCCACAATTGGGCGTGCTTTACGGATCGCAAACAACATGTCCTCAAATGCTGCTTCAGCAATACCAACATCGATAGCCACTTGCATCAGCTGTGAAAATGCGCCTCTAAAATTAGGGACGTCCAATAATTTTCTTTCATCAAAAATCAGTAATGGATCAACTTCAACATGGTCTAAAATCACTGTGCCACTTGAAGTGGTACGTTGACCAAATCCATCCCAGTCATTGATCACTTCGACACCAGTGGATTCACGGTTCACTAAAACTAAAACCACGTGACCTTCAGGGTGTATTGCTTTGATGGCTAACCAATGTGCAAATGAACTGCCTGTAGAATAGAATTTTTTTCCTGAAACTCGATATTTCCCATCCTCCAAAACAAGGCGTGTGTCTAAAGTCTTGGTATCTTTGGTATGTCGTTCTGGCCCCCCATTGGCAAGACGCTTACCTTTTAAAATTTCGTTGAAAATAAATTGCTTTTGTTCATCGCTTCCCATGATATTGATCATATTGAGCAATGCAATTTGATTTTGTGGAATTTGCCCTAAACTTGAATCCGCTTTATTTAGAATACGAAATACTTGGGCGAGGGTACGATGAGAGACTTCAGCACCGCCATAGACGTGGGGGATGCGCAAGCCTCCTAAACCTTTTTGGCTGAATAGTTCAATTTCTGCAAATGGTAAAGCTCGTTGTTGTTCACGGTGATTGCGACCTTCGAGCGCATAATCAGCAACATGATAGGCTGCATGAATGGCATCTTGATCATTTTCAATAACATGAACATTTTCAGTAATTAAACGAGACATAGATCAATTCCTCTTTGAGGAGATATACGCTACGCCCATAGAATATTTTTTTTAAATGCTGGTTTTTGTGGAACTATTCAAAAAAAATGCTTAAGACAAATATAGATATCGATTGAAAAATATTAGAAAATTTAAATTATTGATTGATAATGAATTTTAATAAATCATAGTGCTCTAAACACGATGGATTCATTTAGACTTTGCAATAAAAAAGATAAAGATTTGCTAAACATTTATAATTTAACGGATTCATATTTCCAAAAATAACAATTTAAGTTGCAATTGATGCATTATCACATTGTGTTTTGGCATAGGGTTGCATAAAGTAAGCAAAACAATAAATCCTATGATTGATCAAGACTTCGGAGATTTTATGCGCATCCTTTACCAGTTTCCTTTATCTCACTTTTGTGAAAAAGCTCGCTGGTTACTTGATCATAAGGAATTGGATTATGTTGCTCAAAATATGATTCCGGGCGTACATCGTGCATTCGCAAAATTAAAAACAGGTCAAAACTCTCTGCCGATATTACGCGATAAAGAAAAGTGGATTGCAGATTCAACCCAAATTGCCCTGTATTTGGATGATGTCTATCCAGAGCATTCATTGCTCAGATCAGATTTAAAGTTAAGAAAAAAAGCAATTGAAATTAATGACCTGAGTAATCAATTGGGTGTATCAGTGAGGCGGTGGGGGCTTGCTCAAGCTTTATCTGAAAGCGATGAGCCACTAGAAATCATGATCGGTGAAAAAGGATATCTGAGAAAATTTCAAAAGATCAGTAAGCCACTTATTAAAACTTTAGTTTCAACCAGCTACCAACTTGATGATGAACAAGTTGCGCTTGCTAAAGAAAATATGCATGAAATTATTTTGCAGTTAAACGATCAATTGATTCAGAATCAAGCTCGATATATGGTGGGAGATCGTTTGGGTTTGGCAGATATCGCCGTTTGTTCAATGCTTGCTCCACTACTTGAGATCTCTGGTACACCATGGGAAAGAGAATATCATCAGCCAGTTTCATCTGAATTTGAGGATTATCAAAATCAATTGCTTGATTTGCCGATAGGACAATATGTTAAACGTATTTATGCCAATGAACGAAATGCGCGGGTAGATTGGCGCGGGATATAACAGAGCATATTTTCTGTTATATTGTCTGATTGGTTAATTTATTTTCATTTGAATCGATATTTTTGAAAAAATAACGCATAATTATTTTGTGCCATGAAAATATTGAGAAGAAGATGGAATTAGATCGTTACGATAAACAAATTTTAGAAATTCTTACGCATGAAGATTTGAATCTGAACGAGCTTTCGGAGCGTATTAACCTGTCTGTAAGTTCAGTGCACCGTCGTATTAAACATCTCATCGAAACCAATATCATGACGAATTTAAAGCGTGATATTAACTATCAAAAATTGGGGTTTAATTTACATGTGTTGTTACAAGTATCATTGAGTAAGCATGACTCAGATACTTTTGCAAAATTTTTAGATGAACTTAAAAGTATTCCTGAAGTGATCAATGCTTTTTTAGTCACAGGGCAATCTGCTGATTTTATTATAGAAGTTGTTGCTCGTGATATGGAAAATTATAGCCAGATTTTGTTACAGCGCATTGGTAAAATTGATCATGTTGTGGCATTGCATTCAAGCTTTGTCATTAAAGAATATGATGTATTTAACTGTCATGGTTTATTGAGTAAAGCATAATTCAAGCAATTACAAAATAAAGACGACCATCAGTTATAAAAAAACGCACCTGAAGGTGCGTTTTTCTAATTCTGAATATAGATTAAGCATCCAATTGTGCTAAAACTTCTTCAGAGAATTCAACGTTGGTATATACGTTTTGTACATCATCTAAATCTTCAAGCATATCAATCATTTTCATGATTTTTTTCGCTTGATCGATATCTGTGATTTCTGCTTTAGTTGAAGGGTTCATCACCACTTCTGCATTGTCAGATTTTAAACCTGCAGCCGCTAAAGCATCTTGCACTGTACCAAAAGACTCTGGTGTAGTGATCACAAGAATTTCATCTTCTGTCACTTCAATGTCTTCTGCACCAGCTTCCAACGCAACGTCCATAATTTGGTCTTCTAAAGAAACATCTTCAAAAGTAATTTCGCCACGTTTAGTGAAAAGGAAAGCAACAGAGCCGTTAGTACCTAAGTTACCATCTGTTTTAGAGAAGCAATGACGAACATCTGGTACGGTACGGTTTAAGTTATCAGTCATTGTCTCCACAATAACGGCTACACCACCAACACCATAACCTTCGTATGTGACTTCTTTTAAATCATCATTGTCTTCACCACCAGCACCACGCTGAATGGCACGGTTGATGACATCACGAGTCATGTTAACGGACAATGCTTTTTCAACAACTGCACGAAGACGTGGGTTGCTTGCTGCATCAGGACCACCGAGTTTTGCAGCTGTAACAATTTCACGAATATATTTTGTGAAAACTTTACCACGACTAGCATCTTGTTTAGCTTTACGATGCTTAATATTGGCCCACTTGGAATGACCCGCCATGCGAAATATGCTCCTTGTAGATTGGCCTTATGCCTAATCAAATCTGCGAAATTCTACCATAAGGGCTTTTTTTTAATAAAGACCCTTATTTTAGCAATTGATCAAGATCAGGCTTTATTCTTCGGTTCAGGAATAATAATGTCTAAACCTGTATGTTCCTTATAAAGTTCCTGAATCAATTTCAAATCATGATCCAACTCTGATGGCATGATTTTGCCAAAAATTCCGCCTTGTTTGGTTTTTTGGTTTACAAACAAGAAAACGATAGGGACGTTTGCGGCTTTTGCGATATGCCAAAAACCAGTGCGGATCGGTTTACGTTGTTCACCATTTTTCGCACGAGTCGCTTCAGGAGCAATCACGAGATTAAATTTGTCATTTGAATTGAAGAGTTCAACCATTTGAGCCACGATATCTTTATTTGAGTGACGGTCAACTGGAATACCGCCAACCCCTTCTAGAATAGGCTTGAATGGTCCTTTAAATAGTTCTTTTTTAATTAGTGTGTGAATCGGGATATCATGGATTTGGAACAGTGCGATTGAGAGTACTGCATCCATCATCGTGGTATGTTCAAAACCGATAATGACTTGTTTATCACCAAGCACATTCGGTTCTACATGGTATTTGACACCAGCAAGTTTAAATGCCATTTCGGCAATGTGTTTTTTCATGATTCACAGAGATATTTGAATTTTATATGGCAGAGTTTCTTACTTCATTTTAAAAAATTCAATCCCTTTAGTGATAAATTATAGAAAAAATGACTACTAAATTTAGATCTTCTCTGCAAACTTTACATCCTCGACGCTTACCGAAAATTCATAATTTTTCACATATTTGTGACTGAAATTCTATAGATGATCAAGATCGTACGTGATTTGTAAACTGCAATGAATAAATTTTGGTCAAGCTGAAGATAAAAAAATGAAAAACCTTGTTTTTGAATTTGATATTGGCTAGTATTCTGATTCGAAAATACTTGAGAAATCAGTATTTATAGGGCCTATAGCTCAGTTGGTTAGAGCAGCGGACTCATAATCCGTTGGTCGACAGTTCAAGTCTGTCTGGGCCCACCATATAAAACAACCACTTAGGTGTACTAATCGTAAGTGGTTTTTTAATGTCTGAATCCATGTAAGCACTATGTAAGCAATCAAAATAAATACGTGTAAGCAGGGCGGACAATAAAAAAGCCTCATTAAGAGGCTTGGCTTTTAAAAATTGGGTGTAAGAAAGTTATTTGACATGGTTTTACTCCACCACCTTCAGGATGTGGATCGTGCCATAGTTTCCCATTTTCATAAATCACCGAATGCATATAACCTCGTGGAGAAATACCATTCACTAAATGTTTTATACCAGCACCAATTGAGATATCACGAACCCAGCTTTCAGAATCATCATTTGGTTCATGAAAACCTAGCGATATAGCTTTAAGACCTTTGCCCTCAAGGAACCGATTAAGATTTTCTTGATACTTTGCACCTTCTACTGGGCATGCAGGTTTTGACTTGTCGCATCCTTCCCAAAAATCAGGGATATCTTCAATATTTAATCCCAATAATGTCGCAAGGGTAGCACCTTCACAATTCCCACCAATGCCTGTTTTTGTCTGCATCACTTTTTTCATCACACACCTACCAAATTCCGAATATCAGTCAAACGCCACTTCGCACCGTTTTTAGTCATCACTGGTTTTAAGTCGCCATTGCCATAACTTGCCCATTTGCGAAGCGTTACTTGTGCATAACCTAAAATCGTTGCTGCATCTTTTGTGCTGACTAATGAAGTACCAGATGCAATCTTTTGTGCTAAAAGCTCCTCAGGCTTCAATACAACTTTAGACATTTTCTACCTCACTTAAACCCACAAACTGAACAGAACACACCACAGCGAACCGTGAATTTTTTACACATAAAGCAATATTCAGTCATATTTAAGTCCTTGCTGGCATTAACAAACCGTGCACACGATCATTAATTTCTATATATGCTGTACCGTTTACTGATGTCGGATAGATTTTCGGTGCAATAAATTTCATGTAAATTGCAGCGGCTTTTCGAAAATCCATAAGATAATCAAAATTGAAGGTTGGAAATTCTTCCGCTGTATAGCGTTCAGGCTTTTGAAAATCTATTTTTTTCACATCTGGGAACTTTCCGTTTATAGGCCTGAAAAGTTCAAATGCATCTGAATACTGAAGAAGCCAAAATTCTTCGCTAATTTCATGGAGGTTCACATAATCAATACGTTCACTTTTACCAAGTTTGCGAATAAGAGAAGCTATGGATTCCCTCGGTATAATTAAATCAATTTCTTCAGATTCTGGTGCATCGCAAATTAAAGCTGCATGACCATGTGTAGCTGAAATTATTCCCTTACCAACATAAACACCTTTTAAGTAAAAACGGACATCTTGTTTGGCTGTAAAAATAAGACATGCTTGTAAATCTTTATAAAGAATAGGATAAGAATTTTTAAATTTCATCACGCCACCTTTTCCCATATCGCCACGACTGCAGCTGCAAAACCAAAAATAATTAACATCACACACCCATAAAAATATTCACGTTTCATACGATCCACTCCTTGGAGTGCGCCCCGAAGGGCGCTTGTGATTAGCCTGTAATCTCAGCTTCACGTTGATCAGCTGCACTTTCGATAGCTTTCTTATCCTCTTCAGTTAATGATCGAGACAAGTAAGGATCGCTTTCAATTTCAGCCCAAACTTGATTTATTTCGTCTTGGGTCTGGCACTTCATGATGCGTGCAATCGCTTTCTCAACTGGTTTTTGCTCTGGTTGACTATCAAAAATGTCTACTTGAGCAACAATTACTTTACGCTCGCTGTATTTCACCAATAGCTCTTGATGATCTTCAGGTGTCAGTTTGGCTTTGTTTTCAGTAACTTTAGGTGCTACAGCTTCAAGTTCAGGAAGTGTTTTAGCCTCATTAATCATCATGGCTAACCCACCTTTGACTTGAGCACTTCTATTCGGATCTACAGTTTCATTCGTTGATTTAGACTTATTCAAATCCTCAATTTTGTTAGTAACCGCATTCACCAGGTATGTTTTATGAGCATCTGTAAGAATTTCATTGCCATTGATAAACGGAATTACAGTTTCTAAATCCTTTGCATTTCCAATCTGAGCGATTCGATCTAAATATTCTTTACGTACTTCAGTTGAAGTAGGTTTTTTTGCCGAAACATTCTTTTCTTCTACATCATTTGACGTTGAAATTTGGTCATTAGTTGCAACATTCTTAACAACATTTTTTTGAATATTAGCTAATGTTGTTGGCTCGTCTTGCGGAGCAGGCTCAGGCGTAATGTCGATAATCGAATCAAGTTCTTCTTCATGTGTGCGTAGACCCATTAATAAGTCAGGCGCATAGATACGACCAAAGAATGATGCAGCACGGTACCGCAACATTTGCTCAGGCATGGTTTGCCATTTTGAACCATTCTTTTGGAACCAACCTTCTTTTACAGCCAGTTCCATGGTGATCGGGCTAGACTCAAGGCGCTCACCAGTTGCTTTTTCAATTACCCATGCTACACATTTAAGATTTTTCACACGGGCAACTTTGTTTGAATCCACAGGCTCACGCTTACGAGTCTCTTTGTTATATTCCCACTCTGTAACTGCATAAGGAATTTCCATTTCCTCATCACCACCAGTGATGTCAAAACGTAATGGGCTATAACGTCCACAGCTGTTAATTGCAGCAATAATAAATTGGCTTGACCAACTTGGACGACCATCAACTAAGTAGAGATTTTGCATAATCATCATTGGATCTGCGCCTAAACGCTGTGCCATATTTAGAGCGATGATGCAGTTAGATACGCCATTTGGATTGTGTTCAGGCTTATATAGCCATTTTTTAGCATTATTGTCATAGCGGTCTTTAACCATGATTGTATTGCGGAAAGCTTCGGGAATAATCGTACTGTTCGCTAAGCTTTCAGCCATATGTGACATAGCTTGGAAGCCACGATATGTATTAAAGCTTGCCTCTACATCATCTGGTTTACGTTGAGTGCGAAGCTGTTCAGTTGTCATCATTTGTGAAGTCATGGGTATATTCCTTATTTTGAAAAAAATTAATTACTTACGAAATTTGCATGTAGAGAAAGCAGGGCAGAACTTTTCACTGCAAAGCATGGATTTTGAGTTGCCAAAAAAGACACCGTTTTTTATGACCTTGGCTGCAAACTGAAGCAGTCCAGGTTCTTCCTCAGTGCCAAGTAAAACCTGAGCTGGTGATTCGATTTCACCGATTCCCACGTGCTGGCCTTTATCTGTTTTTGCGGTGGTTAAGCCATAGATGCGAGATGGTGCTGTTACAGCTTCCTGTAAAGCATGTGCAGCCAGTACGGTATAAATTCCCATTTGCGGTGCATGGCCAACTGTTTTAACCACACCATCACTACCTACGGAGCTTTTACCGGTTTTAATGTCACCAATGCCTAATTCACCTTCGTCGTTTTCATAAATACGGTCGATGGTGCCAGTAAGTTCAATGCCTAGATCTGCAAGGATTAATGATTCGCAACGTACTTCCACACCAATAAACTTTTGAGTAGGTGCAATGTGGGTGATGTACTTATGCATCATTGACTGGCCAATTGATTCAGCATCGTTCTGGTTTAGATCAGACCAATCCACTTCTTCATTCGGCTGCCAAATTTGATGGTGCAGAATTTCTTCACATTCTTCGATTGAAACATCGTTACCCACCAGATTTTGATAGTCCCATTGGGTAACTGCTTCATGAATTGCAGTACCTAAACGAGTACGTGCACCAGCTGGATTACGCTTATTTAATAAATTCTTAGCTTCCCATCGCGCAGGGCAATCAAATAAATCGCTTAGAGATGAAGCGCGGATAGAAACGATATTTTTTTGAGGTGTGACAAATGCGTTCATCTTTTTGATTCCTCATAAGCCATGCCCATATCATGAGCCAAAAGATTCCCTGTTCCTTTATCCCAAACGATGCCAAATTCATTATTTAAATAAAACCGTAATGACTCGTGTTGGCAGGGGTTTAATAAGATTTCAGCACCTTGATCTACAAGCCAGTTTGCAAAATCTTCAAGGTCATTTTTATTGGATAAAACTCGTCTTTTTGAATATTTGGCATTACTGCTGTATCTAGCACGAAGCTTTTGCCATTCATTTTTTGTAGACATGATCAACCCCCAAAAATCAAAGCGATAAGGGAGCTAACCAATAGCCAGCAGATCACAGCCATTACAGTGAATATTGAAAACTCTTTAATATTTGCGCGGATGTAAGCTAGACGAGTTGTCGTCATTTCCGCTGGGGTAGGGTGTTGGTGCAAACGTTTAGACGTTTGACTCTTTGTTTGATTGTGGTTCATACTTATCTCGCTTAATTGCAAAGCGGCATGCCTTCGAACTCATTGCCGCTTTTTTTATTGGGTACGAGATCAGTTTAGTAAACTAAACAAATTGAGTCAATACTTTTGTTTAGTTAAGTGAACTTTTTTATTTTCCCAAACTATTTTGCTTTTTAAAGACAAATAAAAAAACCCACCGTTGGGGTGGGCTGTTTTATTTTTTATGTTTATCAATCAGTAGTTTCTCTTAAAAAGTCTTTCTTTATTGACCACATTTGCTTTGTAGTGTGGTATCTAGGGTTAATTTCAGAAATAACTAAAAACAGCCATTGCTTTCTCTCATCACCTTCCATGTAACTTGTTATGTTTTCTGTCTTTTTGAATGGCATAACACCAATTAAATCACCTTTTTTTATTAAATGATCCCCAGTGTAGTTGGTAGCTGTGTGGGCAAAAAAAGAGGGGTCACCTGCAACTTTAATCATTATTGGTTCGGATGGTTTTTTCATATCCTGCATAGATATGGCGATAACAGGTTTGTCTTGCACTATATTGGTATCCATAAATTTACAAGCCATATCAAATGCAGCTTCATTATCTTTGAAGTGTAATATTTGATCGTTTACCAATTCTTTTTTATTGCCAACCATTACCCACTTTTTTAGTTTTACTAATAGCTTATAACCCCAAGTCATTAATAAACCGATAGGAATTAAATAAAGATATAAGTGAAAAAACAAAAAATCTCTATTTCTTGGATAATAGTCTGGGTCAAAAATTACACCAACCCATCTATCAATATATCTATAGTCATAACCATATCGATATTCAGCAAATACCCACGCTAAATACGAAAGTAGTCCAATTGACAATATTATTAGCCCAACTCTTTGGATTGGTGAGGATGTCCCATATTCCCAAATCTTTTTCATATCATCACCAGCTTTCTAAACTGGATATTTGCCAAACCCAGCCAACAATCTCAAATTGTTGATCAATCATTTCTTGCGCGCTTAATTGTATTTCTGGGTATTCAACTGAATTGTCAGAAACAATGCGAACCCCGCCCATAGGCAGGTTATAAAGGCGTTTAGCCATAAATAAACCACCATGACAAATAGCAAAAATTTTCCCGTCTTTGATTTTTTTACGAGCTAAATCCAAGTGAATTGTGTCCCCATTTTTAATGGTTGGACTCATTGAATCGCCGATTGCAGTCGCTGCCACGGCATTCTCTTTTGTAATGGATAGGTTCCTGAGTGTTGCTTTAGACATTCTTAATTTGCGTGTTTCATTAGCGATAGCCTCGCCAATAGAGCCGCCGCCACAAGCAAAAGAAAAATCTTTAAAGAATGGAATTTCAATCTCGTCATCATCAAGCGGGGTATTACTATCCCACGGCTCGACTTGTGTAAATTCAGGGGTTTGATTGCCTGTTAAAAGCCAGTTTTCAGAAGTTTTTAAGGCTTGCGCTAATAAAATTAATCTCTTACCTGT
This sequence comes from Acinetobacter sp. Ver3, assembly GCF_000632455.1. Taxonomy (GTDB): domain Bacteria; phylum Pseudomonadota; class Gammaproteobacteria; order Pseudomonadales; family Moraxellaceae; genus Acinetobacter. Next base: position 36,475 of record NZ_JFYL01000004.1, on the reverse strand, counting down.
TGGGTTGTTTACCCCACTGATCCAGTTAGTAACTGTCCCTTTACTGGCACCAGTAGCGGCAACTAAGTCTTTATGTTGTAAACCCAGCTCAAACATACGCTGAGCAATTCTATCTGATGTGGTTTGCATAATGATTAAGCCTAATGTTTGTTTAAAATACTAAACAAAAAAATTGACATATTCCTAAACTTATCGTTCAATAAACTAAACAAAGTTGTTTAGGTAAATAAACATGACCGTGGATGATTTACGGGCTTTCTATAAAGCAAAAAGTGATGCAGAGCTCGCAAGAATTCTTGGGCGTGATCGCTCTGTAATTAATTATTGGCGAAAAGGTATCCCTTTAAGCACTCAAGCCGTTTTTGAAATTTCAACAAAGGGGGAGTTAAAAGCAAATATTGCCCCTTTGCCTGCAAATTCTTAGGTGAGCCTATGTCTGAAAAGCTTACTGAAAGCATCACTTTTAAATGCACGTATGAAGAAAAGCGTGAATTTGAAGCGATAGCCAAAGCCGAAAAAACCGATGTTTCTAAATTAAGTCGTGTTTGCATGAATCAAAAAATCTCGGAAGTGAGGGAATACCTAAATTCTCTCAAAGCCTTTGCACGTCTTACCACAGAAACAATAGATACAGACTTTGCGCTGACAGCGCAGCCACGATTGATTGATGTAACACCAAAACATTCAGGCGTGAAAAAAGCCCAACTGTGCGACCAGTTGAGCCTTTTAGCCGTTCACTCAGAAAAGTAAACGAGGTTGGAAACCGATGATGAATTTAACACGAAACAAATACTTATTGAAAGGGGGGAGCTAATGAATGAGTTGGCTCTTTTCGCAGGCGCTGGTGGCGGAATACTCGGATCGCATTTGCTTGGATGGAAAACCGTGTGCGCAGTTGAACGTGATGCCTACGCAGCACAAGTTTTGGCGCAACGACAAAATGATGGAATTCTCCCGTCTTTCCCAATTTGGTCTGACGTGTGCAGTTTTGACGGAAAGCCATGGAGAGGAATTATTGACGTTATATCTGGCGGATTTCCATGCCAGGACATCAGTTCGGCAGGTAAAGGAGCTGGAATTGATGGAGCAAGATCAGGGATGTGGGCCGAGATGGCTCGAATTATTGGTGAAGTACGACCGAAATTCGTGTTCGTGGAAAACTCACCAATGCTTGTTTCAAGAGGACTTACCCGAGTCATCGGTGATCTTGCCCAAATGGGGTATGACGCAAAATGGGCACGTTTTTCAGCATCCAATTTCGGAGCGCCCCATCAACGTGACCGAATCTGGATTGTTGCCAACACCAGTGGCATCAGATTGGAAGAGAAATGGATCACCAGCGGATTACGCACGAAAGTCACCGACTCTAGGAGCGATTGTTCAAATGTATCCAACCCCCAAAGCTTCAGATGGAAACAAGCGCGGAAAGGTAAGCAGTCATCATCAAAACGGATTAGCGGGAGCAGTCAAGAGTGGACACGGTGGTGGTGTGTTGAACCCGAATTGGGTCGAGTGGCTGATGGGGTGGCCCATCGGGTGGACAGACTTAAAGCCATTGGGAATGGACAAGTTTCATACGTGGCTAAGAGCGCATTCGAATACTTGAGGAATGATAAATGAATACTGCAAAAGTAATTCCATTTCGCAAGCCTCAAGAGAAAATACAAGAGGCTGGATCAAACATGTATAGCAATAAGTTCGAACAAGGCTATGTAATGTCTAGTCGCTTGTATCGTTACGAGGTTTATCCGTTCCTAAGTGATGCGGCTAGAAATGTTTATGCGGAATTAGAAAACCGTATCAATGGACATAATAAAGAATCTGATTTTGTTAGCTACTCTCAATTGCAGGGTGGTGATCTTGAAGGTTCACGAAAAATGGGGAGAACAACAGTATCTAACGCTCTGCAAGAGCTTATTAAATTAGGTGTTATTACGGTCACGGCTAATGGCAAACAGGGGATGAAATCTTACAGATTAAATGAAGTTTCCCTCAAAGATCAGTTCACTAACAAGACTAGTCCTACTACAAGACTAGTCCGCAAACAAGACCATACTAGTACAGCTAGTGAACCAGTAACTAGTCCTGTAACAGGACACACAATAGATAGATCTATAGAATCTTTAGAAGAAGATAATAATAAGAAATTCACCGCACAAAGCCGTGCACTGAATTTCGTTGAATATCACCCACAAGATCGAACAGCGATTTCATTCAAAGACCTTTGCGAAAAATATCCAGCTGTAGTCGATTTTCACGATCAAGCCAAAATTAGTTATCCAAATCATTCAAGTGACCGCATCTTTGAAAATCTCAAAGCTATGGCGCAATGGTCTTTGGATAAATCAAATCACACGCCGCAAAAGTGGATGTCGATCTGGTTGACCACGTTCATGAAGAATTTGAGAACTGATGCTGAAGAACAGGCTTATCAGCAACGTCAAAACAAACCAGCTCAACAGAAATCGAATACTGCACAAAAACCGCAAAGTCGATTCGGACACTTCCTACAACCAAACCAACAGCAAAACGAAATTCGAGATATCGAGGGGGAATCACGCAATGTCTGAACCTCAAAATTATGATGTGGCTTTGTTTGAGAGCGCTTTTGAAGTCACTTTTCCAGTTGAAATAGCGCAGAGAATGCTCGCAAAAATGGAGGGTCTATTCGGATCTGAGTTTGATCGAGTACACGGTAAAACCGATTCGAATCTTTTGATCGAATTACTACGTGAAGCGCTTGAAGGCATCACACCGCAACAATTGAAAAGCGGTTGGGACCGTATTCGATCTGAACGTTGGTGCCCAACAATCGCAGGGATTAGAGATTTATGTCTCATCGATGATGACTGGTGGTCGGCTGAATTGGCTTGGGTCAAAGCAATGAACTTTGAAGCCGATCAAAACTCTGAAATCACAATCATTGCGAAACACTCACTCGATGATGTACGTCAAATTTTGAAAGTTGAGGGGCAAAAGGCAGCACACAGAGCATTCATCGAAATCTACAAAGACAACGTGACTAACGCGAAGAAATCTAATCGTGTTCAAGTCATGTATGTAAATCCCAAAAAGACCGAGAGAACTAAACAACTTACGAACGATGAGAGAAATCGTAGTGGCGTGCCATGTCCACCAGAGTTATTGGCGAAAGTTAGAAGGGGGATGCCAGTATGAGCACTACTCAGTCACATGGATATATGTTTGAAATTACGATAGAAATTTTACTGTTTATAACCTGTAGAACAAGCAAAACATACGTGCAAGATATCATGGATGAAGTTGTTTCAGGTGTGAGTGCTAGAACTGTTCAAAGGTATCTAAATTCGCTGCAGAAGCACGGATATATTCAGGGAGATAACCAACTGCCACAAGGCTTTGTTCCAACTTTGAAATCTAAACAAACATTTGGAGTGGGCTTATGACAACACTTCGATGGAGCGAACAACAGCTACAAGCGCACTTAAAAGCACATCAAAACCGATCAGGCTTAGCGCGTGAGCGACTTAAACAAGAAAATCAAGTAAAGGTACAGCAAGCTAAGAAAAACGCAATACAAGCGAATTTAGAGCGAAATACAGACTATGACGAAAATCAGGTTTTGTTTTGTGAAATCGCTGCAACTCCACCAAGTGTGAATCACTACTGGGAGCGTCACGGTAAAGGCATGAAATTGAGTGATAAAGCACGTCAGTTTCACGCCGTGATTAATGCGCTTATACCAGCTCTGAGACTCACTACACGTTTAAAACTCGAAGTGACTTTTCATTTTCCAACCATGCAAAAACGAGATATCGATAACCATTTGAAAGCAACTATCGATTCTTTAGTGAAGTGTGGATTTTGTGAGGATGATGAACAGTTCGACGAGCTTCATGTAAAGCGTGGAAGCGTCGTCAAAGGTGGCTTAATTCGTTTGAAAGTCTGGGAACTTTAAGGGGAATAAATATGGATATGACGGTTGATTCTGTAGCGTTTGCCACTGATCCTCGCGCGCGCGCGCGTTTTATTAATCAAAAAAATAAAAAGACGGTTAAGGAATTTCGCGTTAAACAGCGTGGATATAAGCGTCCAGACTTCAACCGTATGATCTTAGATTTGTGCAATCACTTTGGTTGGACGCATGAAAAGATCGCATTCATTTTGCCCGTGTCTGGTGCTTCTACAGTCTCAGAATGGGCGAGAGGTGGCATTCCAAATTATGACAACGGCGCGGCATTTATCGAGCTGTGGCAAACGGAAACAGGCATTGAGCGATACCCGCGTGAAGGGGAATGGCAGACCTACAAATACAAGTTAGGTCAGTTAGATATTTTTGAAGACGGCGGTCTATGTGACCAAGTGATTGATGAGTTGGATCGGGAGATAGGATTGTGAAATCAGTTTGTATTATTGCTAGTGATAACGTGGTGATTGATGGTGATGTGGTTTTTATAGATCAGGAGAAATTTGGGTCTGAAATAGTGGTTTATCTGCCGCTCGGCATTGAGAATTTCAAGATAATACAAAGAGGATTGCATGTTTTTGCCTACGGATTACCGCCAAAAAAAGGATTGAAACTAAAACTACTTTGGTTTTGGCACATGGTTGTTCTGCGTAAATCACACGTGTATTTAACAGGGGCGCTTAGATAATGCCTCCTGATTATACCCATATCGAGAATGACGGTACGCCGTGGAAGTACGATAACAATGAGTGGTTCTTTTGGCGTGATGGCTTTGGTTGGATTCAGTATGTAGGTCAAAAGCCTACGAGTTTTTATAATAAGTTTCGGGAGAGATAATTGAATGAATATCTGTATTGAAACACCTGACAAAGAAACATGGGATAAGGCTCAATTGGCTTGCTTTGAAAATGGATGGGATTGGGAAGGTGAGGAATGGCCCGAGTGGGATCATGATCTTCAAAAGGATGTATGGAAATCATCTCCTGAGTTTTCATTAAATCATGAAGGTTGGCATGAAGATGTTAGTCACCTATGTGTCATGGATGGCGTTCTGTGTGTAAATTATATTGGGGATGGTGATCCAATTGAGGATGGTTTTGTTCTAAAGACCATTGATGAGATAAGTCGTAAATAATCACCCAGCAAACCATAATCAATAACCCCTCAAATTAGCCCTATCGGACAATAAACAACGATAGGGCTTTTTTATGTCTCGCAAACTTCAAACACCAGGTGCAACTGAACCCGAATTAACACCAGGTGTAACTGAAACCGATCCAAACGGCGAAAACGTTTCTAATGAAATGTCTACCAATCCTGAATCAACTGAATCTCAAGATACAGCTGAACCAATTCAGATCAATGACGTACGTCTAGACCTAATTCTTGAAAACCAAAAACGCATCGAATCAAAACTCGACCAATTGCTTAAAGCTGGTGGTGTAGAAGCGAAGAAGAAAACACGTTGGGTTCAAGGTAAACACGGCTTAGAGCAAAAGGAAATCTAATCATGTGTGGTGGCGTAGTAGGGAAAGTCATCGGAACGGTGACAGATGCAGTTGGTCTTACTGATACCAAAGCAGCGTCAAAAGGGTTCGATGCTCAAGCAGCAGAAGCACAAGCGAAGAAAGAAGCGCAATTGGCTGAGAACGATGCTAAGGCGCAACGTAAGAAACGTAAAGCCTCTGATGTGCTTGCTTCAGCAGAAGAAAACGAAAAGAAAACAACATTAGGCGGTTAAGGCATGAGTGAACTAGCAAAACAGCTATGCAAACGACTTGGAGAAATGCGTTCTGAGCGCGCCAAGTACGAGTCGCATTGGACTGAGTGTTACAAGTTTGGTGCACCTGAGCGCCAACAATGTTTCAGTGGTGGCAGTGATTTAACTGGCACACGTGAGAAACAACGTGCTGATTTGCTAGATTCAACTGCTGCAGATTCTATTCAAACGTTTGTGTCGAATTTAATTAGTGGTACCACACCAGCGAATGCAATTTGGTTTAAGGCTGTACCTGATGGTATGGACGATCCAGCCGAATTAACTGAGGGTGAGCACTGGTTAGAGCAGGTTGCACAGTTCATTTTCCGTAACATCCACGGCGCGAATTACGATTCTGAAATCTTCGACGTGATGATTGACTTTGCGATTGCTGGTTGGTGTGTCATGTACCAAGACATTGATCGTAAGAAAGGTGGTGGATACGTATTCCAAGGATGGCCAATTGGTGAGTGCTTTATTGCATCAACTCGTTCAGATGGCTTAATCGATACTATTTTTCGTGAATACACTAAAACTGCAGCACAGATCGTCAATGAGTTTGGGGGGCACAAGGTCAGTCAAGCCGTTCAAGATGCATTTAAAAACCGTCCTGATGATCGTTTTAAATTACTGCGTGTGATTCAACCACGTGATGTTAAAACGCCGTTAGATGGCCGTCCATTGCTTCCAAAGAATATGCCTTTTGCTTCATATCATTTGGAAGTAGACAGTAAGCATATGCTGAAAGAATCAGGCTACAACGAGTTCCCATGCGCGGTACCACGTTTTAGAAAAATACCTGGTTCAGTTTACGGCGTAGGGATTATGTCAACCGCATTACCAGATGCAAAGACAGCCAATACATTGATCAGAGATACGCTACGCAGTGCTGAAATCGACATTCTAGGTATGTGGGTAGCAGAAGATGACGGCATTCTAAATCCTCGTACAGTGCGCTTAGGTGGTGGGAAAATCATTACAGCGAACAGTACCGATTCATTGAAGCGCTTAGATTCAGGTCGAGGCTTCGTGGTTGGGGATGGTCTACTTGAAAAAATTCAGTCAGGGATACGCCGTAAATTATTGGCTGATGGTCTGACTCAACACTACAACACACCGCCAACTGCAGCTGAAATCTATGCGCGTGTAGACATGATTCGTCAGCAATTAGGTCCGTTGTATGGACGTGCACAAGCTGAACTACTAGTTCCACTTTTAGAGCGTTCATTTGGGCTTGCTTATCGTGCTGGTGTGCTTGGAGAAGCTCCTGAAGAACTTGTCGAGCGTAATCTTTCTTTCAAATTTATCTCACCTTTGGCACGTGCTCAAAAGCTTGAAGAAGTCTCAAGCATCGAGCGTTTGATGATGTCACTCAGTTCAATCATTGAAGTAGATCCAAACACTCTAGACAACGTTGATACAGATGCGATTCCTCACGTTATTGCAGCTGGTTTAGGTGTGCCAACGTCAATCATGCGAACGACTGAAAAACTTGAGGCATATCGAGAAGAGAAGGCCCAAAGACAACAACAGGCTCAAGCCCAAGAGCAAGAAGCAATCATGGCTCAACAAATGACTGGTGCGGTTGCTCAAGGTATGGGTAAAGGGTTAGAGGCTCAAATGGTAAGTGAGGCTGTTCAATGATTGGTTTTTTCATAGCAATTTTAACGGTAATGCTTTTAGTCAAGGGCGTAATCATCCGTCAATTGATCCAAGAAAACCGTTTAAACAAGCGCAATGCTGAATACTACAAAGCCAAGCTTGATGAACATTCAAAACCTTTCCAGCAGTTGCTTAACGAAGAAGAAGCCAAAGATGAACGTGGGTATCACTTCAAATGGCGTCAAGTTAAGAAACCTACGTCTATGACCTATCGATTGCATTTCGATATGAGTGGAGATGGTCAACGAATTTTAGAAGAACTCACTTCACGATTTAAACGAAATGTTTTTACCGATGATGAGCGTGAAACGTGTCGCCGTATAGGTCGTGCGGAGGTCGTTGACTTCATCATCAACCGAATTAATACAGCCAATGATCCTCGCTATAGCGAGCAATTAGAAATTGCACATATGGAGCAAAACAATGAATGAATCACAAACAACAGACACAACGAACGTACCAACAACTGAACAAACACAAGCGCCAGTTGTGGACACAACAACTACAGAAACGCCTAGTGCGGATCAAAACAACCAACAGCAACAAGCTGAAAACAATCAAGTACCGACACCAGTTGATGTACCTGAATCAGCTGATGCCTATTCAGTTGAGATTGATGGCTTTGATTTTGATGCTTTCAAGTCGGGTAATGCCGAAGTGCTTAAATCCTTTCACGCTGAAGGTATGACCAATGCTCAAGTCACGGCGGTCGTTAAAGCATTTGATGAGCATAACGCCGTGCAGATTGAAGCATTACAAGAAGAATGGGGTACTGATTTTAATGCAAATGTGAATCTAGCAAAGCAAGCCATTGAAGCTTTAGGTTTTCAGGCAAGTGATTTGGATTCACCGATTGGAGCTTTGAAGCTTGCTGCAGCAATTGGTAAGCAAATTCAGGAAGATTTACCGCCATCAAACACACAGCAAAGCGGTAGTGAAACAATCACACAATTAATGATGTCAGAAGCGTATAGCGATGCAAATCATCCTGATCACAAGTCGGTGACTGCGCGTATCAATGCTTACTATGAAAAACAATATCAGGATTAATAAGGGGCAAGTCCAATGGCTCAAGATATCGCAACCAATGGTGGCATGATCTCCGCAGCATTTAAGCGTCAATTCCACGATGCTTTTGAAGTGAAATGTCAACAAACACAATCAGTATTGCAGGTCTTAACGACTGATCGTGGTCAGATTCAAGGTTCATCTTTTACTGTGAATGACCTTGGTACTGTAGAGATGGAGGCAATGACAACACGCTTTGCCGATACTAAATGGTCTGTACCTGAAGCTGGTACTCGCTTAGTAGCTATGGCTGACTATGGATTATTCGTACCGATCGATCCACGTGATGAAGCAAAATTGTCTGCTAATCCTACATCACCTTACATGCAAGCATGTCTCGCTGCAGAACATCGCCAGCGTGACAAGGTGATCATTGCAGCTGCTGGTGCATCAGTTCAGCGTAAAACTGCTGACGGCGAGAGTTATACAAACTTGGCTCTGCCGTCTACTCAAATCATTGGTGCAAATGCTACACCAGTAAATAAAGCGAAGATCGCAAAAGCACGTGCGTTATTTCGTAAGAATCATGCTGACAATGCGCCGTTATACTTCATTTACAACTCTGAAATTCTTGAGCAGATTTTAGTGGATGATGAACTCACCAAATGGGATCGTGACACTATCCAAGCGATTCAAGATGGTGATGTGGCTAAAAAATGGGGTGGATTCATTTGGCTACCATATGAAGACTTGCCAGCAGGTACAGGTTCAACAGAACAGGCGCCAGTTGGTCGTACTTTCGTAGTGGCTAAGGGTGGTATTCACTATGGACGTAATTCGATTTCAAACTTCGATATTACAGTTCGTGGGGATAAATCAAACACCAAACAAATCGGTGGTATCGCATCTTATGGTGCTGGCCGCTCTAACGAACAGAAAGTTGTAGCGCTCGACTTCGTACGTTAATCAGTTTTGGCCTAACACTTTTCAGCAAGAGTGTTAGGTCTTTTTTTATATCAAGTAAATTCAGCTAAAGGATTTTTAAAATGAGTAACTCAGAACAACAAATCGAACAAGAAATTCAAGACAAAGGCCTAAATGCACCACGTTTAACACCTAATCATATTGATTCAATTATTGTTGATCAATATTACTTCACCGCAGCTAATGCGCAGTGGGGTGCCGACCCAAACACAACATCATTAATCGGCATGCACAAGCAGTTGGAGACTCTAACCTTTTGTGTGTTGATCTTGAAAAATGGATTCACTGTTACAGGGGAATCCTCATGCGCAAGTCCTGAAAATTTCGACGCAGAAATTGGTAAAAAAATTGCGTACGAAAATGCACGCAACAAAGTGTGGATGCTTGAAGGATATTTACTAAAAGAAAAACTACATCAATCTAAATTGGATACGCAGTTCTAACACCCAACAAACCTAATCAAAGAAGCCCTCAATATGAAATAAAATTGAGGGCTTTTTTATGACTACAACAAGAGTATCTATCTGCAATCATGCGCTGAGTTTGATTGGTGATCGGGGCATTACAGGGTTTGATGAAAATACAGCAACAGCTGAACGTTGCAGAAGTCTATACGATCAGACACGTAAATCGATCTTGCGTGATCATCCTTGGTCATGTGCTAAAAAACGTACCATTCTTGCGCCAATTACCACACATCCTAGCTTTGGCTATGCGCATGCGTTCCCATTACCACGAGATTTTATTCGTATCATCAGCGCTAATACAGAGTGCTATGAAATCGAAGGTCGTCATATCCTTGCCAACCAAAATCAAATCAACCTCGAGTACATCTTTGATAACGACAATGAAGATGAATGGGATTCGATGCTGGTTGAAGCTATGGCGCTTAAATTAGCTTCGAGACTCAGTAAACCGAATACAGGAAGTGATGCAGCAGGGCAATCAGCATTAGCGGAATATGAGCGTTTGTTACGCCGTGCACGAGCAATCAATGCACAAGAGCGACCTAGTGAAGAAATGCAGTATGCACCATCACGCTACGTGGGGAGTCGTTACTAATGGCTAGACAATGGTTATTAAAAAACAATCTCAGCAGTGGTGAGCTATCTCCATTACTCCATACTCGAACAGATATTCAGCAGTATGGAAATGGTGCAAAGACGCTATTAAATGCGATTCCACTTGTTGAAGGTGGAGCTAAGAAAAGACCAGGTACAAGATTCAAGGGTGTATTTGACGATTGCCTTCGCCTAATCCCGTTCATTCCAAATTCAGAAAATGCGTACATGATCATCCTTAAGATCGGTCATTTGTATGTCTATGATCCACGGTCGAATACAACGGTATGGTCAGTAGAAACGCCATACGATACGGCGCAAAAGATCAAAGAAGTTCAATTTGCACATACACGGTACCGCATGTATTTCGTGCAGGGTGAAACACCAGTTTATCGTTTTATTTGTTCTGCAGATTTTACCAATTGGCAATTCAGTCCATTTAACTTCACGACACAGCCTACAGATGAACTCGGATCTTCGCCAAACGTTGCTTTAAAACCATCAGGTACGGATGTTGGTAAAAATATTAGTCTGACCGCTACAGCTTTTCCATCTTGGAACAATGCAGAGCAATACCTTATTGGTGACCGTGTGATTTACATGGGGCAAACATGGCGAGCGATAGTCGACAATAAAAACGCAATACCTGCTGAATCTGCATCACAGTGGGAATTAGTGACAAATGTAGATGCTTCAGTATTCAATTCAAGTCATATTGGTGCAGTAGTCTCTATCAACGGTGGTCAGGTCAAGATCACATCGATCAGTTCACCTACAGTGGTAATGGGTGAAGTCATGGTCAAGTTGAATGCGGATGTACAAGCAATCGCAAAGTCTTGGACTTTGGGATCATTGGCATTTACATCAAGTACAGGTTACCCACGGACGGTTGTATTTTTCAAACAAAGACTGGTATTTGCCAATACAAAAACCAATCCGAATCAGATGTGGTTTAGTTCGATTGGAAATGACGGCGACTTTTTGGAGTCGACTCAGGATTCAGATGCATTTAGCATCGCTTCATCATCTGCTCAGTCAGATAATATTTTGCATCTTGCTCAACGTGGCGGCGTGGTTGCGCTTACAGGTGGCTCAGAGTTTCTGATTAGTTCGACTGGTGCACTCACACCAGCTTCGGCACAGATCGACCAACACACATCATACGGCGTTCAAAAAGATGTACGACCATGTTTAGTCGGTAATGAATTGTTATTTGTTCAACGTGGTGGTGAGCGTTTAAGAGCATTGTCATACCGCTATGAAGTGGATGGTCTGACTTCACCAGAACTTTCAGCAGTTGCACCACATATTTCTCAGAATCACGGTGGCATCAAAGAGATTGCTTATCAACAAACGCCGTATAGCCTTGTCTGGATGGTCTTGGGTGATGGGAAAGTAGCGAGTATCACACTTAACCGTGATCAGGAAATGAATGCATGGTCACTACATGATTTCGGTGCAGATGTAATCTCGATATGTGCCTTGCCAACCAGTACTGGATCAGATCAATGTTTCATGCTCACTGATCGAAATGGCAAAACATTTCTTGAAGAAATCACGGATAGCGCATTGAGTGATTGTGAATTCTTAGTCACGAACTCAACGCTTGATGCAAATATGCAGAAGTTAGTCGATCCGCTCTATAACTGGTCTGAATATGACGGTTATTTTTACAGTGAAGATTATCCCGATGGTGTGGCTACAGCGTTTCTAGGTCAGCCATTTGAGATGGTCGTTGATTTGCTTGCACCTGATTTTAGCCAGGTACCATCAACCATGATGTTCCATAAAATTATGGTCCATGATGTTGTGGTGTGGCTCAATAAATCGATTGGTGGTTATGTCAATGAATATGAGTTTCAGCACAAGCGAAATGATCAATGGGCCTTTCAGAATCAGCCATTTACAGGCTACACCGAAGTAGCACTAAGTGGTTGGATGCCACTGCATGAACTACAAATTAAATTAACACACAACAAACCTCTACCGTTTCACGTTCAAAGTATCTCTATGTTGGCATCAGTGAACGAGAAATAAAATGTATGTACGTGCAGCAGAAGAACGAGACGTTCCAGTATTAGTAGATTTTGGCGAAAAACTTACTCAAGAATCGGAGCGTTTCAAATCTCAAGGGTTCGACACAAAACGTGCGACCCAAGTATTTGAAAAACTAATTGATGAATACGGTTCAATCTTTGTTGTTCTAGATAATGAGTTTGAAGTGGTCGGGACGCTAATTGGTGCCATTGATATTGATTGGCGAACTGGTCATAAGGTCGCATATGAGCATGGTTTATACGTATTACCTGAGTATCGTAAGTCAGGTGCAGCATCAGATTTAATCAAAGCATTCGTTTTATGGTCTGAAATGCATAGTGCTGATCGAATAAGCGTTGGAACTATCACAGGAATTCATGCTGATAAGACTGTAAAGCTTTATGAATCGCATGGGTTTGAACTCACTGGCTATGTATTGGAAAAGGATATTTAACTATGTGTGGTGGTAAAAGCGGTGGATTGATTAGCGATATTTTCAGCAGTGTTGAAAACTCTATGAATGCTGTTCAAACACGTGCTGAAGCGAAAGGTAATGCCAAAACGGTACGCTCAGTAGCACGTGTTGAGGCTGAAAAAGCTAGACTTATGGCAAAAAATAATGCTGGTTCAGCACGTGCAGCAGCGGCAGAAAATGGACTTGATGTTGATGTCGGTTCAGCAGCTGCTATTCAAGATGAATTTATCTCTGATGGTGCTTATAACGCTGCAATCATGATTCAAGATGCAGACAATAACGCTTCAAATATTCGAAGAGCTGGAAGCATACAATCAAATAGCTATGGTTTGAGATCGGCAAGCAGTGCGATTAGTGCTGGTGCACGTGTAGCAGGGTGGAAATAATTATGGTGATGATTCCTCGTTCACAAGGTCGAATTAATTCTAGTCCGCAATTAAGACAAAGCCCCGCATTTTCAGGTCTTTCTAATTTAGGTCAAGCAATAGGCGGTGTGGTTGATGCAAGAAATGAATTAGCCACCAAAGAAGCCAAGGTCAAAGTTGATGACATCTTGACGGTAGAACTATCGGAGCAAGTTACTAAGCTTAAAAACGATGTGGCAAACGGCGCAATGGGTGCAGAAGATGCGAATAAATTATTAAGTGGTTGGTCAGAGAAACGATTTAAAGAAATTGAAAATGATCTACCACAGCATGCACGTCAGGATTTAAAAAACCATTGGACCAGTAACGTCAATCGAAATGGTACAGGTTTTCTACCATTGCAGTTGAGAGCTGATGAACAGCGCGGTTTAAACGTTGCTGATCGTATGACTGAAATTGCGACACGTATGCCACGTCAACAAGGTGCAGAATATTTAAAAAATAATATTTCGACTTTGAATATTCCTGAGCATGTAAAACAGCAACGCCTGAGTACTTACAACACTTCAATGGATCTCATAGAAATTGATAGCCGTATAACTAAAGCGATCGAAACAAAGAACACTCAAGACTTACAAGCTTTGGTAGGTGAACTCGATCAAGGTAAATACGGTTATCTTGATGGTCAGCAAGCACAGCAAAAGAAAGCCCAAGCACAAAGCCGTATCGATGCGATTAATAAACAGGTTGAGGTCGAAGAAAATAAACGAGTGCAAATGGCGGGTAAAGTTTTCGGAGATTTTAAAACTCAAGTTCTCACAGGGCGTATGTTGGATGAAGAGTATTCCTTGAACGTTGAAAAAGCTGTTTCAGGTACTGAACATGAAAGTGAGTTCAAATTTTATAAGCAGCAGTCTAATAATTTTCAGCACTTTAATCAGCTATCCACCACTGAGCAACTCAAGCGTATCAATCAGCAAAAATCTAAAATGGCTAATAGTCCTTCAGCCGATCCAGCTACTGAAGAAAAGATTCTAGGTGTATTTGAATCTCTGCATGCTGAGAAGTTAGAGAATATTAAGAAGAATCCTAATCAAGCTGTGTCAGAGGCTGGTTTAAAGGTTCATACGCTTTCATCTAGTGAATTGCGTAGCAGTCCGAAATCATTTGTCTCTAAATTGATTGATAACGGCGTAAATCAAATTGCGTTGAAAGATGCAAATCTATCAGTACGTCCAATTTCAGAAGAAGATTTACCAGAAGCACGAAAAGCCTTTGAAGCTATGCCAGTGAATGAAAAGCTGAATTTTATCGGTGAATTGATTGGGCAGTCCAAAGGTGTTCAGGATGGTTCATCTTTGTGGGGATCAGCTTTGGGGCAGTTAGGTTCTGGAGATTTATCTTACGTGATGGCTGGTGTAGCGCGTATGAATAACTATAGGTCGACAAAAGGTGAGGACGTTGCGACTGCGATAGTAAGTGGCACACAAGCTTTAAAAAATAAACAATTGATTTTGCCAAAAGATGATTTGCTTCGTCAGGAATTCGGAAAATATGTGGGTACATCTGTCACAGGTACTACAGCAAATATGAGCTTTTCAGCATTTAAATCAATCTATGCTCATTTGACAGAACGTGATAACTACCAGCATAAAGATAAAGACGATATCAATAAAAACTTAGTTTCTACTGCACTCAGTATGGCCACTGGTGGTGTATATAAACAAAACGTGAAATATGGTCAATCTGATTGGAAAGTCTCAAAACCATATGGCATGGATGATACAAATTTTGAAAGCCACTTAGAAAAAGGCTACAACACGATAGCCAAGCAAACAGGCTTAAGTGTTGCTGAATTACAAGACTTACGTTTACGCCGTTCTGATAAACGTTCAGCACGTGGTGAAATTCAATATGATTTGATCAATGAGCGCGGAACCCCATTAATTGTTAATGGTGCAATTTGGCGAATCAACCTGAATGGAGTAACTAAGTAATGAGCAACTGGTTATCTGAATTTGCAGGCGAAGAACAGCGTCAAATTGATGAGTTAAACTCCAAGGGTCTTGCACATAAACCCATTGAGCAACCGAAAGAAGTTGGATTATTTGATGGTGCTGTTAGTGCGCCTTTTCGTGGTATGGCTGCTGGATTTGCTAAAGTTGGTGAAACTGTCATGGCACCAGTTGATGCCGTGGTAGATCGTGTATCGCATTCTTTGAGGGATGTACGAACAGAGGAATTTATAGAGCCTTATTCTGTCTATAAAGAAAATAAGGATAAGGTACGTGATGAGCTTATCTATGGATCAATCGATTATCTTGAAGACAAGGAAAATACAGGCACTATTGGGAATATAGCATTTAGCCTTGGTGACTATGCCACACGTGCAACCTTAGGCGGGGCAATTGGTGGTATTGGTGGTGCAGCAGCTGCAACAGGACTATCAGAAACTAATCATGTCTATGGTGATTTAACACGCCAAGGTGTTGATAGTGATACAGCCACACAAGTTGCTTTGACCGATGGTGCGGTTGCAGCAGTATCGACCGTTTTGCCGATGTCTTATGGATTTAAGGGCACAGGTGGATTGATCAAAGATGGATTGCTCTCAATAGGTGGGGCGACTGCTTTATCTACTGCAGGTCAGTATGCATCGAATCAAGCTCTTGAGTCTGAAGGATATGACAAGCAAGCAAAGAAATATGAAGTCACAGGCGAATCAGTAGCAACAGATGTACTTTTAAATACTCTGTTTTTTGGTGCTGGACGCTATATGTCTAATGCTACTCCTGAGCAAAAACATGCTGCACTTGTCGCAAATGAAATGGAGTTTGATAAGACATTAGAGCCAGTAAATACAACTAATCCAATTCAAGAAAACAATCACTATAAAAATTTGGATAAAGCGAAAGCTGATTTAGTTGCTGGTCGACCAGTCAATATTCCTCATGAAGTACAGGGCGAAGAGAAGAAACGTCCAGTCCAATATGAAAATATGGCAATTCCAGCAAACGCTAAATTGATTGCACGCAAGGCACAGCAAGAAGGAATTGATCCGTCAGTAGCTTTGGTTATTGGCCACATAGAAACAGGTGGTCAATTTAGTTCAACTGCTAAAAATCCAACGTCTACGGCGCATGGCTTATTCCAAGTTCTGGATAAGACTTGGAGTAATTTAGGTGGTCGAGATCGTAACAGTGTGGACGAACAAATCCGCATTGGCTTCAAGCATATGAAACAGGCGGAAAGCACGATCCGTAAAAGTATTGGCCGTGAACTGCAACCGCATGAACATTATCTAGGGCATTTACTTGGACCTGGTGGCGCAAGTGCAGTTCTAAAAGCAGATCCAAATACAAAGCTGATTGATGTGGTTCGCAAGTACGATCCAAAGAATGCCAATGACATTGTGGTAAATAATGGCATGCAGGGTATGACCGTTGGTCAAGCTATTGGTAAATGGCGCAGTAAATGGAATCAATTAAGTGCTCGATATGGTGGTACCAATACCAGCACAGCAATGGGGATGGATGGTTCAAGTTATGACTTTGCTTATGAAGTTAAATCACTTGATGAGCTCATTGCATCGAATGATTTAGCTTATGGCGTCAATCCTAATTATCCAAGTGAATTACAACCACGTGACCGTACACGTGAAGCATCACGCCAACAGATCGAGCAAATGGCGAATGACTTAAAACCTGAATGGCTCGGTGAATCTCCAAAGCTGTCTGATGGTGCACCTATTATCGGTATGGATAACGTAGTTGAATCAGGCAACGGACGTACACTGGCCATTGCAAAAGCTTACGAGTCAGGCAAAGCAGATGCATACCAACAGTTTGTTGCAGACTATGCCACATCAAAAGGCATCGATATAACAGGCATAAACAAGCCCGTTTTAGTCCGTACGCGCCTAACAGATACTGACCGTGTGCAATTTGCTCGCTTAGCTAATGAGTCTGATGTGGCGCAATTCAGCGCTACTGAAAGAGCTGTTTCAGACGTTGATCGTTTACCAGACTCATCCATGATTAATTTTAATTCAGACGGATCAGTCAACTTAGATGGTTCGATGGATTTTGTACGTGGATTTATTTCATCATTACCTAAGGCTGAACAAGCTACGATGATGACGGCTGAAGGGCGATTAAACCAAGATGGTAAACGCCGTATTGAATCTGCATTGGTACAGCGTGCATACGGTGATTCAAGTCTAGTAACTCGATTGGCTGAATCTTTGGATGATGATAGTAAAACGGTTTTAAATGCATTGCTTCGTAGCGCTCCACAACTTGCACAGCTCGGTGATTTGGTTAAGCAAGGGGGTAGACATCAAAACACTTTAGCAAGTGATTTAGCACAAGCAGCGCAAAAACTGAGTGATCTAAAGGCCAATGGCCATAACGTTCAAGACTATTTAAACCAAGGTCAGTTAATAGATGATGGACTTACACCTGGTGCAAAACAGTTCTTAAATGTATTTGATCAAAATAAACGAAGTGCTAAAGGGATTTCAGAGAATATTCAATCTGAAATTGATCGTATCGAAAGCATGGGAGATCCGCGACAAGGTTCTTTGTTTGGTGATGGTCCTGAAGAATCAGCGGCTTTGGATATTATTATGCAAAATCCTGATCAACAGATTTCAGTTAGTCGTATGCGTCCAGATGGTGAGATGGAAGAAATCACGATGACATTGCGTGAACGTTTGGATGAATTGGAAGCAGAAGTTAGACAAGCTCAAGAAGACACTTTGGCAACTCAGACGGCGATTAGTTGTGCTTTGCAGTTTGGTGAGTAAAAGTGTGCATACTTTTTAAAATCAATATGTTAGCTGTAAATGGTGTATAATTAAACTGTGGTGTGGGTTATTTGATTCACATTGTTTTTTAATTTACTAATATAAGGAGCTCACATGAGCTATTTAGATATTATCCAATCAGAGCACTGTTACGATGTTACATTCACCAATGACTACGGTAAGCCTGTAACTATTCACTGTATTACCAATTTAAAATTAAATGATGATAAGGAGCAAATGAAGCGTGACTTATCTTATTTATTCGGACGCGGAGTGATTAACTTTAAACCGAGATGATTTACCCAACAAACCCAACCTTAACAAATGCTCAGATGATCAAAATTATCTGGGCATTTTTATTATGAAAGAACAATGTAAAGCCGCCGTAGCCAAAGCACTGGGTAAAGCATCCCTAACGGCTCAAGAAGCTGCAAATATTGATCAACGTGTTATTGATGCTAAAAAAGCTTTAGCACGTAAAGATATTCAAAAATGGCGCAATCTATCCGATGCTGAAAAGTTAGTTAAAGCTGGTGAGTTTGTAGCTACAGATATTCAAGAACAATTAAAACGAAAACATAAAATAGCAGCTCAAGATATTCTCACTCAAAATAAAAACTTAGCTTTACTTGATCATCCAACTTTATCAGCCAGTGAAGTTGTAGACCGAATGGTTGCAGCACACGGAGATATGTCGGGAATTCAATCTTTGGATTCTAAAGCGCGTGCAATTGCATCTATTTACCGTGGTGAGCTAGTAGACTTCTATACCAACATCAAGGGCGGTTTAGGTGTGTTTACCGATGCTGATTTGGTGCAAAAAATTGTCCGTGAGCGTTTTGGTGATAATACTGGTGATCCATTAGCAAAGAAAATAAGCGATAAAATGGGCGAGGTATTTGAAGGGATGCGTGAACGCTTCAACCGTTCAGGTGGTGACATTGGAAAACTAGATGATTGGGGATTACCACAGACACACAGTCTTGAAAAGATCGTTAAAGCCGGGAAAGAAGCTTGGGTAAAAAAGGCAGAAAGCCTGATCAATACTTCAAAATATGTGCATGAGGATGGCACATACTATTCACAACAAGAAATCCGCGAACTGCTTGAATACTCATTCGACACTCTGAGCAGCAACGGCGCAAATAAAACCGAAATTGGCCGTCAGTCCTTTGGCGGTAATTCAAAAGTCACCAGCCGTCATTCAGAAAGTCGTGTTTTACATTTTAAAGATGCAGACGCTTGGCTTGAATATCAGGCAGATTTCGGCGGAATGCCTTTTGTTGATTTAATTGAGGCGCATATTAATGGGTTATCTAAAGATATTGCTATGGTGGAAAATCTTGGCAGTAGTCCTAAAAATTCCATGCGCATTTTGATGGATGCGGCAGAGCAAAAGGACTGGCAAAAAGGTATTGACGCAAACTCTACTGGTAAGACACGTAAACGCGCCCAGACCATGTTTGACGAGTTCACCGGGCAGAACACACCACAATCCGAAGTACTGGCCAATCTCGGTCTTGCATACCGATCTATGAACGTGGCATCCATGTTGGGTGGCACCACATTATCATCCGTCACAGATCAAGCCATGATTGCCAAGACTGCATCGATCCATGGCATTGCCTACCGTAAAACATTTGGCGAACTGATCAGCCAGTTGAATCCGAAAAATAAAGAAGATCGGGAGCTGGCGCACAGCTTAGGTTTGGCCACTGAAGAAATGCTCGGATCTATTGCACGCTGGTCGGATGATGGTCTAACTTCGGTGCATGGCAAGTCACAGAAACTGGCACGTGTGTCGAGTGGTATTGCTTCACAGGTTATGCGTATATCTGGTTTGAATGCACTGACAGCAGCTTCAAAAGTCGGATTTACTAAGATGCTCATGCATAAATATGGAAGCCTTTCACGCTCCAAAGGCTGGAATGATCTTGATCCATTAGATCGTGAGTTGTTAGAAAAAACAGGATTAAACGAACGAGCATGGCAAGTGATGCAATTAGCTGAACCAGTGATTGACCGTAAAGGCAATCAGCTTATGTCTGCTCGATCAATCTACGAAATTCCTGATGATAAGCTAAGTCAATTTGGTGATCCTAAAGCAGTACGAGATGAAGTTGCGACACAATTTCAGGCTCACTTACTTGATGAGCAAGGAATGGCAGTGGTTGAGGCTGGATTGCGTGAACGTACATGGATGAGTGCAGGGCAAAAAAAAGGTACGGGCATGGGTGAGCTGGTGAAGTCCATGCTTCAGTTTAAATCATTCCCAGCAGCATTCCTTATGCGTCACGGATCACGTGCAATGAGTAGGGAAAAGGGTACTTCAAGAGCCATGTATGGAGCATCTCTTTTTATTATGACAACCATGCTAGGTGGACTTGTTGTGCAGCTTAAAGAGCTTGCAAACGGCAATGATCCATCTACCATGTGGGATGAAAATGATCCTCAAAAAGGCATTAACTTTCTAACACGCTCAGCGGTTCAAGGTGGTGGTTTATCCATCCTTGGGGATATTCTTGTAGCTGGTACTGACACCAGTGGTCGTAGTGCTACAGATTTTATGGTAGGTCCTTTGGGTTCAGATGCTAAAGCTGTGCTAGGTTTGACTGTTGGAAACTTTACTCAATACTATGAAGGAAAGGATACCAATGCGGCGAATGAGGCATTCAAAGTTATTAAAAATAAAATCCCTGCTCAAAACCTTTGGTATACAAAAGCAGCAACGAATCGTATGATTTTCGATGAGATGCAGGATATTATTGCACCAGGTTATAGAGAAAAATTACTTCGTAAAGCTGAACGTGAACATGATCGTACGCGCTTTTGGGGTGATGATCTTGGTGATATTCAGATGCCTGATTTTGAGCGTGTCGTGCAGTAAGTAGGACACCCAATTAAGCTCAATTTAACCCCCTGTATATATGGCTTATATACAGGGGATTTTTTATGACGATTGAAAAGAAACCAGGACACATTCGACCTGAGACAAAGGAGAAACTATTACTTTGTCTCGAAATGGCTGGTTCTGACACAGTGGACTTGATGACTGAAGCCTACGGTCAGAACTTGTTTGATAAAAAAGGGCGTGGCGATAAGGTCTGGTTGTACAAGGGTGCAAAAGAAGCATTGTCATGCATGGAGAAAATCAAACGCCTGTTGAATGACGACGAGCTTACAAAAGGCAATGTTGATGAACGCTCAATCACGCCTGAACAACAAGCAGCTCAATTGCTCGAAGCAGTAGCTAAAAAATTAGACGAGCGTAAACAACGCCCGAGCTAATTTATGATTAAGGTCAGCTTTGCTGCATTCTACCTAGTTTATGCGGAAACCTTAAATTGGGTAGTTCCTGATTTCCATTTAGACGTCTGTGATTTCCTAGAGGATTATGGCACGCTTGGGCTATTGATGATGCCACGTGGACATGGCAAGTCAACACTCTTGGATATCTACAATGCTTGGAAATTATATAGCAATCCTGAACATCTAATTTTACATCAGGGCGCTACGGATCCTGATGCTTACAAGGTCAGTCGAGGAACTGAACAAGTCTTAGAAAGGCACCCACTATGCCAAATTTACAAAGTAAAGAAAGCGCGTGGTGAGACACAAAAATGGTGGGTGAGTGGTTCTACAGATGTGCGCCATGGTTCAATTCATGCACGAGGAATTTTATCTAACGTCACTGGTGCACGTGCTAATGAAATCCAAAATGATGATGTTGAGGTACCGAGCAACATTGGAACGCCTGAAGCACGTGAAAAACTACGTTATCGATTATCTGAACAAACACACATTCTAATACCTGGTGGACAGAAGTTATTTGTCGGAACTCCGCATACTCACGATTCACTATATACCCACATTCAAAAACTTGGTGCCAAGTGTCTCATTCTTAAAATGTTCCAAAAAGAAAAACGCTTTGAGCAGGTCATCGAATGCATTGTTGATTTTGAGCCTATTTATATTTTTAGTGGGATTGGTACCAGCTCAAGATTGTTGGTAAAAGACAAAGATTTCCAAGTTAAGCAAGTCGGCAAGGCTTATAAAATTACATTCGATGAGTCACATTATCTGATCGATGTTTACAGCGAAGCTTTATGGCCCGAGCGATTCACTTCAACAGTTATGGAGGAACGCCGTAGAGAGTGCCGAACAATCAATGAATGGGATTCACAATATCAGTTACATGCTAAACCAGTAGGGGATGTTCGTTTAGATCCTGACAAGATGATTCCTTATGACTGTGAGCCCGTACTTAAACGTGCAAACGGTCAATATTACATGATGCTTGGTGAGCGTCGAATTGTTGGCATTTCATGTCGTTGGGATCCATCATCAGGGAAAATTAAATCTGATGTGTCGGCAGTATCATTGGTTTTACATGACGATTTGGGTAATAAGTATTGGCATCGATCCATTCAGTTAAAGGGTGATGTAGTTACACATAATGCCAACGGAGAAATAACTGGTGGTCAAGTGTGGCAACTCTGCGACCTGATCGAAAAGTTTTATATTCCTAAAATTACTATTGAAACAAACGGTATTGGAAACTTTGCGCCAGCTGCGCTCAAAGGCGCATTGAAGAAGCGTAAATTAAGATGTGGTGTCAAAGAGCATCATTCAACAGGACCAAAGAATAAGCGCATTTTGGAAAGCTTAGAAGGCCCTTTAGTATCAGGTTTAGTGTGGGTGCATGTATCCGTTGTTGATACACCTGAAGATGGAGAAAACTCGTCTGTTCAATACAAACAAATGCGGATGTTTAATCCAGCTATTACAGATCAAGAAGATGATTATTTAGATTCTTTAGCTGGTGCAATCGTGGATCAGCCTGAACGTATCGGAAAAATACACAGACAAAATGAGGTCAATGAATCGCCTAATTGGAGAAGTGAAAGTGGTGTGCATGAAGCCACTTATGATTTTGAAAATTAGGGGCATATCATGGCAGTACCAGAGCAAACGCCATATAAAGAATACGAAGGCAACGGTGTTACCAAAAGCTTTGCGCTAGGTTTTATTTGTGAGTCGAAAGACCATTTGATTGTATTGGTGGATGAAATTGAACCACCGATTGCAACATGGAGTTTATCCGGCGGCAATGTGGTATTCACCACTGCACCTGCATCCGGTAGCAAAATTACCTTACAGCGAAACACGCCATTTGGCCGAACTACAGATTACCAGTCTTTTAATAATTCGTTCCGACCACAAGCCGTAAATGGTGACTTTGACCGCCTTTGGTTAAAGTTACAAGAATTGGGTGTAGCTGACTGGCTTATGAAGCTTTATGTTGATCGGCTGCATCAGCAACAAGAAGCAAAGATCAATGATCTTAAAAGCTATGTAGATGATCGAGATGATGAGCTTCAGTCCTATCTTATGGAGGAAATCCGCAAGCAAGGCGTAGCACTAGATCAGCTGGATGAATACTACAACTACCTTATGCAGCGACTAGCACAAATTGCCGAAGATAAAGGATGGGATGCTTCTTTTGTTGTGGATGGCCCTCAAACACAAAAAGAGATTAACCTGTATGGTGGAAAAAAATACGACATGCCATTTGGCGGTTATGATGTGGGGCAGATTGTTGTTTTAGATAACGGTTATCGTGTTGAATCTATTGAGCCGAACAATATAAACAACCCCAATATTGATATGGATGGGTGGGAGCGAGTTAATTACTCCTATAAACAAATATCAGTTAAAGACTTTTTCACACGCGAGCAACTACGTGACTGCTTAACTGCGACACCTCAATTAAAATACTCTGATGCGTTTCAGGCTGCTGTTGATGCTGCTATTGCGAATGGATCACACAGCATCTTTGTCCCGTTTGATCAGGGTGAGGTTTATGTACTAGATAAGACTGTAAATTTAAATTGCTCTGGCTTTGAGATCAGGGGCAATCGCGCACCAACTTATTTCCGTAATACAGGGCAGATTATTCGTGGTTATATCTGTGCTGATGAAAATGTAGTTGATTTCTTTAACTACAATAACGGTGCTGGGTCTGGTATTTATTCCTCAAACCAAATTGTTGTGGATGGTATTGGTAAAATCGGAAAAGTTGTTAATGGTGTCCGCACACAAAACTTTCTTAAAATGGACACTGACAACAACGGCCCACATCGTGGTGTATTGTTCACAAAATCCTGTGGTATTGAGTTTAATGAAATCCTAAGCATCACAACTCGCACATCATCATATATGGGGGCAGGATCAGTAGTCTTTGAAAATGGTTGCGTATACAACAGGAACAATGCTGTATCAAAAGCTTACTCTCGCTCATTCAATTTACGAGTTGCTGGAATTCAATCCGAGCAAGGTGCGAAGTGGCAGGGTCGTTTTGATGGAGGTATAACATTTGTCGATAACATGCTGGAAGGGCAAACAACACCAATTGACATTCAGACAAATGGCGGAACTATAGACATACACAATAACTATTTTGAAGCCCACACTGGAGAAGCTATTGTTAAGTTTAGTGGGACAACTGCTGCTGCTACATTTAATCACCGCAATAATTATTACGCACACACGGATAACGTAATAGATATTATGCAGTTAAGCGGTATCCTAAGCGTTAACTCTAGCGGTATCTATAACAGTATCGGCAACAGGGTTTCTCAATTAACTTTCAAATCTCTGTACCTTGCAGTAAATTCCATCATAAACAGTGGTCGAGCTTACACAGACACAACTAGCGGTACGCAGCTTAGAGGCTACTGCTCAACAGAGGGAATTCCAGTGGACTCTGAAGCTGTTTGTACTAGTGCAATAGGAACAACACCTATACAAACACCAATCGGCCTAAATAAACTAGCACATGTGGTTACCGGAACATCAGCATATATTCCGCTAAGCCTACCTTTTGAATCAGGCGACTCAGTTACAGTATGTGCGCTAGTGAAGTTAAAGGGTGGGGATAGTCCCATCATGCGGCTCTATAATGAATCTACCCTGATTACATCACTATCACAACTTCCAATTTTATCGAATAATGATGGTAGATGGCAGATTGCTATTATCTCAACAATACCATCTGTTAGTGGTACACAATGCAGAATTAATTTCACATCAACAGAGGGCTTAGTTGTTGCAGCGGTAGGTGTTAAGGTTATACCAAAAGCCAAGTTTCAAGAGTTTTCGTCCACCTTTGGCGAGCAAACAATCTCAGAGAAACGTGCACCTATTACGATTTTTAATCCTTTATATAATGAGAATGTGCTAAGAAGTTATTTGGTTGAGAAAAATGTAACACTGCCAAGCATTTCAAATGGTTTATATTACGACCTATCTACTACAACAGTACGTGGTGCTGAGGTTGGTGATCCTGTTTATGTTGGGTTAAATGTTGATGATCAGGGCCTTGATATTCGTGGTCGTGTATCCTCAGCAAGTACGGTATCTATTCGTATTCACAATAGAACAGCAGCACCAGTCAATCTAGGTGAAGTAGCCTTAAAGATCAAAGTTCTCAAATAAGATAAAGACCTTCGGGGTTTTTAATACACAGCATATACCTATGAACCCTGGCTTTTAATTAAGTCAGGGTTTTTTAATGTCAAAAATAATGGTGGCGGCATGTCCGATCAGAAATCAGCAGTAATGGAAATGGCAGCGACTGTTTCTTCCGCTGCTTCAAAAACAACTTATGCAGGGGCGGCTTCTGGTTTCTTAGCGTACCTTGCCTCAGTCGATGTACTCGCTTGGCTAGGGATACTTTTTGCCTTTGGTGGCTTCATGGTGAACTGGTACTACAAGCGTCTAGAAAACAAACGTGCTGATGAAATTCATCGACTCCGGATGAAAAAAGAAAGGGGGCAGTACGGTGTCTAATAAAACCAAATACTACGTGATTGGATCCTCTCTAATTTTGGCCATGGGGATTGGTGGCCAGAAAATGATTACTGGTCCAAGTGACGAACAGATTCAGGCAACGGCTGTAAAAGAGGGGTTTACACCTAAGCCAGAGATTCCGGTAAAAGGTGATGTGCCGACCATTGGCCACGGCACTACGGTCTATCCAAATGGGGTGCGCGTCAAAATGTCAGATCCAGCGATTGACCGCAAACAGGCGTTTGAATATCTAAAATTGCACATGGATAAGGATGCACAACGATTCAATAAAACCATTCTTAATATTCCAGTTTCTCAGGGTGAATACGATCTGTATCTGGATTTCACCTACCAGTACGGTACTGGTGCCTGGTCTGGATCTTCAATGTTGCGTCATTTGAAAGCACGTGAATATATCAAGGCATGTAAATCACTTTTGAAATGGAAGTATGTGGCCAAGCGCGACTGCAGTATTCGTTCTAACAATTGCTATGGCGTGTGGACCAGACAAGTTGAGCGCTATAACAAGTGCATGGGGGTGAACTGATGTCAGCCTTTATCGCCAAGTTTTATGAACTAATTATTTATTGTCTTTTAGTGCTACTGGTTGCTATCGCCGTTTGGGGTGGTTGGCAGAAGTACAAACGCACCCAGGCAGAATACAGGGTACTGAATGCAGAAATTATCTGTCAGGGCAAGATCGATAAAAAACTGAAGCCATACCTTGATGCTGAAAAACAGGGGCAGAAAAATGCAAACGAGGCAGCAAAGAATTATGAACAACAAAAAGAAGTTGAGCGATCCAAAACAGAAACCATTACACGTGAAGTGCAAAAGATCGTTGAACGTCCTATTTATATCCATACTAATTGCTTTGATGACGACGGGGTGTCAGCAGTCAATGCCGCTGGTAATTCCGGCAAACCTTAAAACACCTTGTCCGGACTTATTGGAATTAAAATCCGGCCAAGCCAAAGAAGTGCTGCAGGTGATGGTGGATGATCGAAGAAAGTATGTTGATTGCCAGAACAGACACAAAGCCATTGTGTCGATTATAGAAAAGCCCTCGAAATGAGGGCTTTTCTTGAACTTAAATTAAATAAATATAACTAAAACTACTTTAAGTGGGATTTGAGAGGTGAATCCAACAATACCTCTTGAGCAATAAATTTAGCACCTGCAGGAGTTAAATGTTTTGTATCATAAGAAATAAAATTATCTTTATAAAAAACAGGAACCTTAGATTCTTTGTTAGATATTTTATCAAAAATACTAATGTATCTATCGCCAAAATCCTGTTTAGCCAATTTATCAAATTCTAAATAAGTTTGAATTGGACTTACATAAATTTCACTAAATTCTTTATTTGATATACGTACAAAGTTATTGTTATAACCAAAATTCTTGGTCCCAAGAATATAGGTATTTGGATTGATTTGATTAACAACTTTAAAGCAATTATTTAGTTGAGTTAATTGTTCCTTATAGTCCCTATCGGGATCTGCCAACAACAAAGCAATAGTTACAATTTTAGCCTCTTTTAAATAATCATTTAACTCACCGGGTTTGGTAAAGACACTTGGATCATCGCAGCCAATAGGGAAGTATTTGATATCTTTGACATTTACTTGGTTTAATGATCTGATTAGGTCACGACCAAAGGAATCCCCTAGAACTAGAATATTTTTAGACTGAGTGTATTGATATTTGTAGGCATCATCCACAAAGCTTCGCGGATCACCTTCATATGAAAATTTACCATAATAGTTATGCAAGCCATACGTTAAGTGTAAAGTGGCCCCATAACCAATCAAGACAATAGACCAAATAGTTAAAATTGTAATAGATTTTTTCTCAGCTATAACTGCTGTGTTTCTAAAAGGTTTTTCAATAAACTTCCAACTAAAATAAGAGATTAAAATAATTGGAAGGATAGCCATTAAAAAATATAGAGTTTGGGGTTGTTCTTGAGAGAGAAGTCTTATCCCGGCAAAAACAGGTTGATGCCAAAGGTATAAACTATAGCTAATCAGCCCCATAAGCACGATGGGTTTAATGGATAACAGTTTAAATAGAAAATTGTTAGTGTTTCTGTTAAAAAGAACAATTAATGTAGTTCCAATCACAGGCAATAAAGTAACCAATCCAGGGTGGAAACTGTTTTTATCAACATAAAAATAACTAAAGACAATTAATATAAAACCTAAAGTTGAAAGGTAATTATTATTAATATTGGTTTTTTTATAAATAATGGCTGCAATGGCTCCTGCTAATAGTTCCCATGCTCTAGAAAAGAGCATTAAAAATGTAAATTCTCTATTATCTTGATAGATATAGCAAAAGGAAAAGCTTGCAATAAATAATAAACTTAAAGTGTAAAATAGTAGGGAGTTTGTATTTTTAGGCTTTATTTTATGTATAAAGTAAATCAGAAAAGGAATTACTATATAGTACTGTTCCTCCACAGCTAAAGTCCATGTGTGATAAAGTGGTTTAAACTCAGCAGCAGTGGACCAATAGCCTGATGTTAAATAAAGTAGAATATTATTGGCAGACAAGATGCTTGCCACAATAGATTGACCATAGTTCTTTAGGTCATAAGGAATCATAATAAATAAATTAATCACACTAACTATTGTGATCATTGTTAACAAGGCTGGATAGATTCTCCTAAATCTTCGCGAGTAAAAGTCCAGAAAAGAAAATTTATTGTTTTCAGCATTATCTATTAGGATCCTTGTGATCAAAAAACCACTAATCACAAGAAAGACATCCACCCCTAAGAAACCTCCAGTAATAAACGGGGTTCCAGCATGAAATAAAATAACCCCAAAAACAGCAAGAGCCCTAAGCCCATCGATATCCGATCTATAATATTGCATGAAAATACATCTATTTTAATAAATTGGGCAGATTTTAACTGAATTCGTGTTATTTATAAATCACAAAAAAATCAAGCTTTTGTACACCTTCTGCTCAAAATTAAAAAATCAACATCAAAGCCTACCCCGGCTCCTTCCTAAAAATCCTTCCATTCTTTACCGTGTGCTCTATGTAAAAGTAGGTCCATGTTTTCATTGTTCTATTCCTGCCTCTTTTAAAATCCAGTCTTCAATTTTTGTATGATGTAATCTCAATAGATCCACCGGTCTATCTTTATAATGTTTTTCTGCAGTAGCACTTGGTTTATGGCCCATAATCTGAGCCACAACACCAGTCGGGATTTCCAGCCACTCAGCCAAGTTTGAAAATGATCGGCGAAGATCATGCACGGTAAATTTTGGCAGTCCTTTTTCTTCCAAGGCGGCATAGTAGCTTCTACGTATATCGGTAATATGGCCTGACTGTGATTGCTCGGACCAGAACACAAAGTCGGAATCTGGGTGCCTAGGTAATTGCCTTAGCAGTTTTTCAACATAAGGTGTCATTGGGATGATTCGGTCTTCCTGCTCAACCTTATCCCAGATGGAAATAGTTTTCCATTTGAAGTCTAGCTGCGAATAGGTGAGAGAGCGCATAGACTCAGAACGTGGTCCGCATAGAATACTGATCTGCAGGAAGGTCTTGTGCATAATATTTTGAATATCACTGACCGCATTAAACCAATCTTTTAACTGATTGCGCTGTACAGAGTTTTTGACCGGCTTTAATACTGGTACAGCCCGACGTACGCGCTTAGCCTGATGCACTTTAGCGTCAATCAGGTGCATGTAAGTTTCGTGCTCCTGGCACCAGTTGATGCATGATCTGGCAATACGAAAACCTAAAGCTGCTCGCCCTGGTCTTGTTTGCCCCTCTTTGGTCTGCCAATCAATAAGTGTATCGGATGTTATTCTTACAAGTGGCACATCAAGAAGTGATGAAAGTGCACCTGGTATTGTTAAACCTTTACCACGTACTTTTTCTTCACCACCTCGATGTGATAATTCAATGTGGTCACGGAGGTGGCGATTAGACCATAGGTGCTTATTCGCATCAACATATTCAGCAAAGACCTCGCCAAAAGTGATTCGTTCATTTTGCTTTGCTTGATAATGCTCATCGTTTTTTTGATCTTGTTCTGCTTTACTCCGTCTAGGATCAATGCCTTGATCACAAAGTTGCTGCAGTCGTCTGGCTTCCTTGCGTGCATCATCGAGCGCCCAAACATTTACATCACCAATGGTTATGCGTACACTTTTACCTGTGACACGACCTTGATAGATATATGATCGGTTACCATTTTGTGTGACACGTACAGATAGGCCGGGTGTGTCGAGGTCCCAATAGAAAGTTTGGTTTTTGCCATTTTCAGGCAAATCGAGTTTGGCCACTTTTGAAGTGGTGAATTTGATCTTCATTTTCTTACAAGTGCTTACATCAGGGGTGGTGTAAGCACTATGTAAGCAAATAGGTTATATGCTTGTCTACACTGAGATACAGTAAAAAATATTAAGTGTTTATTTTAAAAGAAAAAATAGAATTAAATATGCATCAAGATACACTGCGATACCGTAAAAATTCAGGACTCATAATCCGTTGGTCCACAGTTCAAGTCTGTGTGGGCCCACCATATAAAACAACCACTTAGGTATGCTAATCCTAAGTGTTTTTTTAATACTAAAAAATAGTAAGCATATAGTAAGCAGAATAAATCAACTCTAATCAATACTTGTATAGTGCAAACTCATCCCACTTACTATAAAATGAACTGTAACGCTTACTTTCTCTTATCTTCTTAATCTGAAAAATATTCTCTTCGCTTAATGTTTCTTCCCAGCTTAACAGACTTTGTTGTTTTGGTCGTTGCAAGTGCTCTGAATAGATATCAAAGAATAAAACAGTCAACTCCCCAACATATTTAAATCCAATCGGCAAATTTGCATGAAAAAATGCTATGACGTTTTCAATCGACTCAAGATCCAACTCAAATTTTGCTTTGTAATAACAATATAAAATGTAAGACCAAAAATCCAAGAAGTTGGCGTATACAGTAAATTCATAGCTTTCTAGACTGTAATCAATATGCTTCTTTCTCGGATCTAACGCATACCCTCTTTCAATTGCTTTACGTGTATCTACCTCCAATGCTTTATAAAACTCAGCTAAATCTTTCGCAGATGGAATCTTACTAAGAAATATCCAAATTGGATGATGAAAATAAACTGAGGAATTTGGAATTTTTAGATCAGTAAATTCCAATGTCTTTTCTGTAGGCTTTTTTGTGCCTTCTTTGTATTTGTACCAAACGCCAGATTCAATTTGATCAAAGAAATTGGCAATTTTATTGGCGTGTGTTTGGTAGGAATTGTTTTCTTCAGATGTTAATGACTCTTCTCTTTCTGCACAAGATGCACACACTTGCATATTGATATATTCATACCAATACATCGTTTGCAGTATATCTATAGCTGTTTTCTTTGGTCGACCTACTTTATCCATATTAAAAAGTCAATTGTTCAGTTATTCATCAATAAGTTGAAGATTCATCTTAATCCTAAAATCAACTAAAAAATACACAACGAAAATAAAAAATGGAGTCCAAAATGGGCAACGTATCTTTACTCTGCTCAACTGCAGAAGCTGCGGCACTACTAGGTTTAAAACCACAAACACTTCGCAAATGGGCAATTTACGAAAATGGTCCAATTTTGCCAATACGCCACGGGCGACTATTACGATGGAATAAAAATGAAATTTTAAAGTTTGCTGGTGAAATTAAATAATCAAGTCAACCTTGTGGATTTGAATAAAAATTGAAGTTCGCAAGGTTGCTAACAAACACAGATGATTTACTCATGAATAGTAAAAAAAATGATCTAAAAATTGTAAGCATGCAGGATGTTGAAGCTACAGCAATTAAGTGGCTTTGGGCTGGATGGCTACCCTTGGGTAAGATGACGATTCTTGCAGGAGCAGGTGGCTGTGGTAAAACCAATATCTCTCTTGCACTTATTGCAACGATCACCTCAGGTGGGGTTTTCCCAGATGGTATGCAGTGTGAAAATTCGGGGGAAGTCTTAATTTACTCAACCGAAGACGATCCATCAGATACATTAAAGCCTCGATTGATCGCAAATGGAGCCAATCTTTGCAAAGTATCATTTATTGCTGGACGTACCAATAAAGATGGTAAATTAGAATCCTTCGACCCAGCTAAAGATTTTCCTAAAATTGAACAGTACATAATAGAAAATCCTGACCTTAAGCTTCTAATGATAGATCCGATCATTTCTGCGGTAAGTGGTGATATGAATAAAGCAAATGATGTGAGACGGTCATTAAAGCCATTAGTTGATTTAGCTAATCAATATGGTTTTGCAATTTTAGGCATTACTCATTTTGCAAAAGGTAGCGCAAACAATAACCCAGCTGACAGAATTCTAGGTTCCCAAGCGTTTAGTGCATTGGCACGTATGGCTTGGACTGCTGTTTATAGGGAATCTGAAGGTGATCATATTTTAGTTAGAGCAAAAAGTAATATTTCAACACTTGAAGGTGGTATACGTTATCAATTGGAGTCTGTAATAATTGCAGATGAGATTGAGGCAACTAAAACAGTCTGGTTGGGCAAAGTTGAGGGCTACGCGAGAGGGTTGCTAAATAGTGCGGAACTTGATGCTGGAGACCATAATTCTGCGATAGACATTGCTAAAGATTTCTTGATTGAACTATTAAGTGGTGTTGACAAATTACCAGCAAAAGAGGTGAAAAATCAAGCTAAAAACGCTGGTCTAAGCATAGCCTCTTTACGACGAGCTCAGGAAAGGTTGAATATTAAACCTTTCCGGGTTTGTGGAGAAAAAGAATGGTTTTGGTCTTTACCAAAAATTTATCATTTAAATGAGCCTACTCATTTCTAAAGCTTATATAGTTTGATTTAGACAACTTGAACAAGTTGAGCTATATACATTCAAGTGACTGAAAATTATGTACATTCATCTTGCTCATACCAAACAGATATGAGCAAGTTGATGAACAACTTGAATACTATTTAAATCATGTAGTTAACTTCAACTTATTCAATTTGCTCAACTTGTACTCATATTTACTCTCTTTTTAAATATATGATAAATTTCATCATATATTTCCATAAAACTCACGATTCCATTCCTACTAAAACCATATCTTTCGAAAAACTGCTGATCAACAAAATAGGCGGCTGCTTCATAAGTATTGAGGTGTTGTGACACGTCTAATTGCTTACAGAATGCTGGATTAAACTGAAGTTGTAGCGCCGTAGTTTCAATAATCTTTGTTGCTATTATTTTAGCAATTTGACGGACATTTAAATTTCGAATAGCTGGGTGTATAGCAATAGGGATTTGGCCTGGTGAATTGCTCATAATAGACTCCAAGTGAATTTACTTAAATCGTCTGTTATGAAAGAATGCAAATGTAGAATGTCGAAATTTTACAATCTTTCATTTTAGTCATTTGGAATGAAAAGCATGAGTGCTTTATTGTCGAGATAAGGCACTCATGCACATACAATATTATTCATATAAATTTCCTCCTTAATTTTTTTAAAGATGTCTTTTTGTCGAAATAGACAATAAAATACTGTCAATATATATATGATAACTTGTCGATATGGTCAAGTTTTTATTGTCGATTTATGGTGTTTTATGTTGATTGAGATGGATTCAGAGCTGTTTTGTAAAAGGCTCAAAGAAATAAGAACCCAAAGGAAAATGACACAGCATGATATTTCTGAAAAAACTGGGATTCCATCGACCTCAATTTCACATATTGAAGCAGGCTCTCGAAAGCCGTCTTTAGAAAATTTTTATAAATTGGTGGTGGTACTGAATGTCTCAAGTGATTACTTGCTTGGGCGTACCGATCAATATTCAGATCTAGGTACAGACCCAATTGCTAAATCGATTCAAGCGTTACCAGAGACCGAAAGAGAGATGATTCAGAAATTCATTTTGTCTTTGCAAAAGTAACGTATCCATATTGATATAAATTAACTGTAGTAAACCTATGACTCTTCTTGATTTAAAAGACTTAGAAACCCATTTGTGGGAAGCGGCGCATATTATTACTGGTCCGATTGATGCGTCAGACTATAAGACCTATATTTTTCCAATTCTGTTCTTCAAGCGTATTTGTGATGTTTACGATGAAGAGTTAGCAGATGCGATTAAAGAAATAGGTGATGAAGAACTTGCTCGTGGGCCCATGTTTCACCGTATTGATATTCCTGAAGGCTGTCATTGGGATGATGTCATCGCCCATACGCAAGATGTAGGTCAGCATTTAAAAGAAGCCTTCAACAAAATTGAACAGGTCAATGAAAACTTATATGGCATTTTCGGTGATGCGAGCTGGACCAATAAAGATCGTCTATCTGACGAGCTTTTAATTACCTTGCTTGGGCATTTCAATAAATATCATCTCGGTGTGAGTAAGGTACGTAATGATGATATGGGCCGTGCGTACGAGTACTTGATTAAACGCTTTGCCGATAAAGCCAATAAAAAAGCAGGGGAATTCTATACACCACGCTCTATTGTGCGTTTGTTGGTGAATATTCTTGATCCGAAAGCGGGTGAGAGTATATATGACCCAGCTTGCGGTACAGGTGGTATGTTATTGGAAACCATTCACCACGTTGCGGAGAATGGCAGTGATCCACGTTCATTAACATTAAAAGGTCAAGAAAAGAACCTGACAACGGAAGCCATTGCACGAATGAACTTGTTCTTACACGGACAAGAAGACTTTCAAATTGTCCGTGGTGATACGCTACTTGAGCCTAAATTCCTGCAAAACGATCAGCTTGAGCAATTTGACTGTGTAATTGCCAATCCTCCATTTAGTTTAAAAGAATGGGGTTATAACAAATGGTCTTCAGATCCATATGCACGCAATGTCTATATGGTAGAAGAGCCTGATTTAACTAGTGAAGACCCTGAAAAAACCAAATTGGTACGTAAGTCGTTCTTAGCACCAAAAACAAACGGCGATTTTGCTTGGATTCAACATATGTTGGCTTCAGTTAAAGATAATGGTCGTATGGCGGTGGTCTTACCCCACGGCGTATTGTTCCGAGGTGGTTCTGAGCTAGAAATTCGTAAACAGCTTTTATTGTCAAATCAACTTGAAGCAGTGATTGGTGTTGCACAAAACCTTTTCTATGGAACAGGGATTGCGGCTTGTATTTTGGTCCTGCGTAAAGATAGGAAGTCTTTACAGCAAAAAGTTGGAACTGAATTAAATGCACCTGTGTTGTTCATTAATGTTGAAGACATCTTTACCAAAGGTCGTGCGCAAAACACATTGAGTAATGAGCAGTCTGATGAAATTTATGACCTTTACATCAAAGCTAAAGAAGAAGGACAGGAAATCATTGGTCAGTCTCGTTGGGTGCCATTTGCTGAAATTGAAGAAAACGAATTTAACTTAAATATTGCTCGTTACGTTCAAAAGCCTTTAGAGCAAGAGACCATGACGTTAGAGCAGGCTTTAAGTGACTTCACGACTAAAATGGCAGATTTAGAAAAAGCTGAGCAAGAGCTAGAAACATTGTTGAAAGCCCAAGGTTTTAAGATTAAGGATGTAGGTTAAGTCAAATGGCGAATGAAAATGCAAAATTAGAAGACCTACTCTGGGGTGCTGCTGAGTTTCTCCGTGGGCAAATTGATGCTTCTGACTATAAACAGTATGTCTTTCCGCTTCTGTTCTTTAAGCGTCTATCAGATGTGTATGATGATGAACTTGAGGATGCCAAAAAAGAAATGGGTACAGATGACCTATTTGGCTTCTTACAATTCCATCGTTTTGAAATTCCAAGCGAAGCAAGCTGGAAAACAGTTAAAGAAACCACTCAAGATATTGGTAAAGCCATTCAAACGGCACTACGCACGATTGAAGCTAAAAATGAGCGTTTAGCGGGTGTATTTGGTGATGCACAGTGGACCAATAAAGAACGTCTGCCAGATCATTTACTCAAAGACCTGATTGGGCACTTTAGTAAGATTGATTTGGGGTTACATAAGGTCAAGCAAGACGATCTTGGTCAGGCTTATGAATACTTGATTAAGAAATTTGCGGATGACTCAGGTCATACGGCGGCAGAATTCTATACCAACCGTACTGTCGTGCATTTCATGACTCGTATCATGGAATTAAAGCCAGGTGAAACCGCTTACGATCCAACTTGTGGTACGGGTGGGATGTTGCTCAATGCTGTGATGGACCTTCGTGAGAAAGGTGAAGAATGGCGTAGCGTGAAGCTCTATGGTCAAGAGGTGAATTTACTGACCTCTGCAATTGCACGTATGAATATGTTCTTACATGACATTGAAGAGTTTGATATACGCCGTGGTGATACTTTAGGTGAGCCTAAGTTCATTGAAAATGATCAGCTTAAACAGTTTGATGTGATTTTAGCGAACCCGCCGTATTCGATTAAAAAATGGGATCGTAAGAAATTCTCAGCAGATCCTTTCCATCGCAATATGTATGGTGTACCGCCTCAAGGCTGTGCCGATTATGGCTTCTATACGCACATCATTAAGAGTTTGGTGGTG
>NZ_JFYL01000003.1 GCF_000632455.1 Acinetobacter sp. Ver3 | reverse complement strand
TTTTTTATTTCAATCATTAAATTTGGCTTTGAATATAATTCTCTACACCAACTTGATCGACAAGATCGAGTTGAGTGGTCGCCCAATCTAAATACTCTTCTTCTTTTTCTAAAATCTCTTGTACTAAATCACGTGTAACATAATCGAGTTGTTCTTCTGCTAATTTCACAGCAGTTTGAATCGTTTCAATATTTTCTTTTACTTTCCGAACATCGCATTGCAGCACTTCAATGGTGTGTTGACCAATATAGAGCTTACCCAGATGTTGCAGATTTGGAAGACCTTCTAAAAATAAAATGCGCTCAATGATTTTATCTGCATGCTTCATTTGACGGATAGATTCTTTATATTCCGCTGAACCGAGTTGTTCGATGCCCCAATCATTAAACATACGTGAATGTAAGAAATATTGGTTGATGGCTGTAAGATGGTGGTAAAGCACCTGATTTAACTGATGAATAACGTCACGGTTGCCTTTCATGATCTTAGCTCCAAACTCAAAATTCAGCCTATCATAGAAGGCTATCGATAGAGATTATCTTAACCCAACTTGCTAAAGCCTGACGAGTAATTTATTGAACAGCAAATGAAAATCGCAATCAAATACACTTTTGCAAAAAATAACCCCACTGAGTCAAAGCGGGGGGGAGAAATTGGAAATCTGAATTATAGTTATAGAATGAGTTGTTATTATTTTTTAGCACATTCTGAGTTAAGCGGCGATTGAAATTCTGGCAGCTATTTCAGCAAGTTCTTCATTAATAATACTGCGTGCTTCAGGAACACAGCGTCCGCAACAAGTGCCTAGATCAAGCAAGTCACGAATTTCACGATAAGATTCAGCGCCATTTGCCATAGCATCTTTAATATCTTGATCTGTAATTCCACGACATAAACAAACGTACATTTCTGCTCAACCACAAGGATAAATGCGATAGTTGATATTATTGATAATTATTATCGTTTGTCAATGAAATTCATTTAAAAATGCTGTTTAATTCATCGGTTTTCCAGATAAAAAAATACCACCTCATAGGTGGTATTTTTTAAGATATTGAAATTATTTAGAAATAATCACAACACCATCCATTTCAACCAGTGCGCCTTTAGGTAAACTTGCAACGCCTAATGCTGCACGCGCTGGATACGGCTGAGCGAAATATTCACCCATAATTTGGTTTACCAGTTGAAAGTGAGATAAATCAGTGAGGAAAATATTCAGTTTGGCAATATCAGCTAAAGAACCACCAGCAGCTTCACAAACTGCTTTTAGATTATCAAAAACACGACGAATTTGAGCTTCAATGCCCTCAACCAATTCCATGCTATATGGATCTAATCCAATTTGTCCTGAAAGATAAAGTGTATCGCCGACAAGAATGGCTTGAGAGTAAGTACCAATTGCAGCAGGTGCATTTTCAGTATGAATGACTTGGCGGGACATCTATTTCTCCATTATTCAAATCTAGCTTCATCATAAAGGATGAACACTATAGGTGAAAGCTCTAATCTGTATTTGTTTAGCAGGCTTGTGAGACTTCTTCAACGGCAAGAGGGGCTGACATGCGTGAAATACGCGGAAAACCAAATTGCATGCGGAGTTCACGAATGATTTGCGCAATTTGCTGACGACTATGAACAACAATACTCAGATAGGTTTTTGATTCGTATTGTCGAACGGACTCGATTCCTATTTTTGATTTACGGCAGATATAAATCAGTTCTGAAATTTGCTCATCACTTAATAATAGATCGATACATAAGTAAGCATTGAAGTTGATTTCTGATTCACCTTCATCTTTCCAATGCAACGGCATAATATTTTCAGGGTGTAACTGTTGTTCGTGTAAAAGGTTCTTACAGCGAGCACGGTGAACAATAAGACCGCGGCGAGATAAATGTCCCTGAATAGGATCGCCTAGCACTGCATTACAACAATGGGCATATTTTACATCTACACCATCAGTACCTAAGATCAGGCGACTTGATGCTTGATCTTGATGATGATCTTGAGCAAAGAGATGGTTCGCCACAAGTTGTGGGAGCAAATCACCTACAGCAATTTGTTCAAAAAGTTGATTCTTGGTTGGAATATGGCGCCATTGTAATAGTTCAGTCCAATTTTGATCGGTTAGATCATGAATAGACGTATTAAATAACTTTAATGCACGATTTAAGGCTTGTTGACCGACAAGGCGCTGTTCATCAATATCTTGGTCTCGCAAAATATTTTGAATAGAGCGTCTGGCTTTTTGAGTGTTGATAAAGCTCAGCCAATCCGGGTTGGGTGAAGCGAGAACATCGGTAATCACCTCAATGACTTGACCACTTGAGAGTGGTGTAGAAAGCGGTTTGATTTCACCATCAATTTTACAGCCGACGGCATGGTTACCTAAGAACAAGCTTGCAGAATAAGCGAAATCTACTGCTGTCGCTCCTTGTGGTAACTCATGTAAGTGACCTTGAGGAGTATAGACCCATATTTTTTCTTGATGTAAATAATCCAATAGATCATTAAACGTGGTCTTAGCACAATCGCCACCGACTAAGGTATGCAAATTCTGCATAGATGCTTGAATGGCAGATCGGCATGTTTGAGGAGCATTTTCACCTAATACTACCCCAAATCGCGCAGCCTTACGCATAAGTTCAGTTTGTATGGTGAGCGAAAGCGTTGTTTTCTCGCCTTTCAAACGCAGCATCAAGGATTGATTGCCACCAGGGAGAGGGCGGCGGATATGATCTTGGTAATTTAAAACTTGGAAGTTATCTTTTAGTAACTCAACTAAACGATCGCAATCGGCAATGGTCTGGAGTACGATTTCAAACGCATGACTATGTGTGAGTTCTTGAAGGTTAATTTCGTTTTTAACAAAGTGGCGTAGCAATTCAATGTTATTGTTTTTCTTTTTAATCCGCCCAGGAATATTGGAGTTTTCCAAGAGGTCACTCAAATGCTTTTCCCAAATGGCTTGGTACTTACAGCGCTGCGGTTTGGTTTGCGCCAAAGCATCTTGAACATCATTGAACATATCTAAATCAAGATTTTGATAGCAGAGGTGTTCAAGGTTGTCAGCCATTTCATTCATGCCGACCAAACGCGCCATTGGCACGAATATATCAAAAGTTTCTTGCGCAATACGGGCACGTTTATCCGGTCTTAAAGCTTCCAAAGTCGTCATATTGTGATAACGGTCTGAAAGTTTAATGATGATCACACGAGGATCTTGCAATGTGGCTTGTAGGATTTTTCGGAATGAGGCTGCTTTATTATATTCTTTGTCACTAGAGTGGCTTAATTTCGTAACACCATCGACCAGCTCAGCCACTGTTTTGCCAAATTTTTCAGTAATGTCTTCTTTGCTAAAGTCGGTATCTTCAATGACATCGTGCAGTAGTGCTGCCATCAACGTTTCTGGGTCTAGGCGCATATGTGCCAGAATACAACTTACGGCTATCGGATGCAGAATATAGGGTTCACCGCTTTTGCGTGTAATACCATCATGTGCCATGTCAGCATAATCGCAGGCCACAAGCACTCTGTCGACGTCCTTTTCAGATAAATACGCGTCGATGATGACTTTTAGCTGTTGCTTAGCTTGGCTGACCAATGGGCCTGGCATACTACACCTTTGAATCCGTGGAAGAGAGTAAAAAGTAAAAGACTTTACTAAAAATTCATATTGCTACAATGCTCTATTTTTAAATAGAGAATAGCTCTAATTTTTTTAACAAATTTTTTCAATTTTGTCGAATCATTCTCTAAAAAATTCAATAAAAAAAGCCTAGTCATTGGACTAGGCTCTTTTAAATGCAGGTCTTAAGCTTATTGGAAAGAAAAACCATCTAAGTTTAAGTTATTTGCAGAAAGTGCTAAATCTAAGCTAGACGTTTGATAATCTTGCTCACGTTGTTTCAAGATATCTTTAGTGACATGACCTTCAGCGATTTCACGTAAAGCAACCACTGTTGGTTTGTCATTGTCCCATTCTACAGTTGGTTCGATACCTTGACGAGCAAGTTGACGCGCGCGTTTGCTTGCCACTAGTACAAGCTCAAAGCGGTTGTCTACATGGTCTAAACAATCTTCAACGGTTACGCGTGCCATAAGAGTTCTCGTATGTATGAAATTTTTTAACAGACTGCGCAGTATAAAATGCTTTTTCTATAGACTCAAGTTTAATCACGAATTCGGTGTGATTAATTTTTGAATTAAATCTTTATGTCGGTGAGCCTGTTGTGATAATGAAAGACGGTTCGCATTAATGACAGACTCAAGATCATGTAAAGCTTTATTAAAATCATCATTCAAGATGATGTAATCGAAGTTTACGTACTGTTGCATATCTTCTACCGCACAACTTAAGCGATGTTCAATCACTTCAACAGAATCTGTACCGCGGTTTGATAGGCGTTGGCGAAGATCAAATTGAGTAGGTGGAAGAATGAAAATTTGTTTTGATTCAGGAAAAAGTTTGCGAACCTGTTCTGCACCTTGCCAATCAATTTCAAGTAAAACATCATGACCCTTTGCAAGTTGTTCTTTTACAGTCGCTTGTGAAGTGCCGTAGTAGTTACCGAAAACTTCCGCGTATTCGATGAAACCACCTTGATTCACTTGCTCAATGAAAGATTCTTTGCTGGTAAAGTGATAATGCACACCATCTAGTTCACCAGGGCGTTGACCTCGAGTAGTGTGTGAAACAGAAACGTGTAAATTGCTTACGCGCTCAAGTAGGGCTTTAACTAATGATGTTTTGCCAGTTCCAGAAGCAGCTGAAACGACAAACAAGAGACCCGACATGATATTTTTCCTGATATGATAAAATATCTTCTCTATTTTAGAGCAGAGTGCTTTTAAACTAAATAGCAATTCGCATTTGTTTTAAAAAATATTCTGATTCATTGATCAAATTTTAGCGATCGTTTGAGGGTCTTATGGAAATTGTTTTAGCTAATCCACGTGGTTTCTGTGCTGGTGTAGACCGCGCTATTGCGATCGTTAATCGTGCACTTGAAAGCTTTAATCCTCCCATTTACGTTCGTCATGAAGTGGTACATAACAAATTTGTTGTGGACGATTTACGCCAACGTGGTGCAATTTTTGTAGATGAATTAGATGAAGTTCCTGATGACAATATCGTGATTTTTAGTGCACATGGTGTATCAAAAGCTGTGCAGCAAGAAGCTGAGCGCCGTGGATTAAAAGTATTTGATGCCACATGTCCTCTCGTGACAAAAGTGCATATCGAAGTCACAAAATATGCGCGTGAAGGGATTGAAGCCATTCTGATTGGTCATGAAGGGCATCCTGAAGTTGAAGGCACCATGGGTCAATATGATCTAAAAAATGGTGGTGCAATTTATCTGGTTGAAGATGAAGATGATGTTGCTGCTTTACAGGTGAATAATCCTAATAAGTTAGCATTTGTCACTCAAACGACACTTTCAATTGATGATACTGCAAAAGTCATTGATGCTTTACGTGCTAAATTCCCAGCCATCCAAGGGCCACGTAAAGATGATATCTGTTATGCAACTCAAAACCGTCAAGATGCGGTCCGTGATTTAGCGACTCAATGTGATGTCGTTTTAGTGGTTGGCTCTCCAAACTCCTCGAACTCTAATCGTCTTCGTGAGTTGGCAGAGCGAATGGGTAAGCATGCTTATCTCGTAGATAATGCGGATGAGCTGAAAAAGGAATGGTTTGCTGAAACCACTAAAATTGGTGTTACCGCAGGTGCTTCAGCACCTGAAATTTTGATTAAACAAGTGATTCAGCGTCTACAAGATTGGGGCGCTACGTCACCACAGGAATTAAATGGGCGAGAGGAGAATATAATCTTTAGCTTGCCTAAAGAATTGAGAATTCAAGTTACTCAAGCTTAATAATTAATTATCAATGACATAGCAGGGTAAGTGAGCAGATTGTAAAAAGTGTGACCTTATCCTCATTTTAATACCATTTGTCATAACTGTGTTGGCTTTATTATTATAAAATATTACTTTTGTAACATTAATAATTAAATACAAAAGTTTGAATATGAAAGACTTACAACGGGGCTTTACCATTATTGAGCTGTTGATTACCACAATTGTGCTATCAATCACAGCAACCATGGCTATTCCATCTTTTAAAAATATTGTTGCGCAATATCGCCTAAATTCAGATGTACGTGAATTATCAAGCGTGCTGATGATGGCGCGTAATCAAGCAACATTGTTAAGAAAAGATGTGACTGTAGATCTTCAGTCGAATCAATCAGATAGCAATACAATCTTTCATTGGACACCCAAAGCGCAAAATAAATTGACTTCATCACAAGAAAAAGTCACATTCTGGGTGGATGGGGGAATTTCTGACTTTACATCTGACATAAATTTTTCTATTTGTAATAAGGTGTTAGGTGTTTCTAAAACGATAGCAATTACAAGAATGGGAACACAATATTTAAAAGCAGAGGGGACATGCTAATGCGTGCTGCGCAACAGGGGGTAGGAATGATTGAAATTCTAGTTGCCTTATTGGTTTTGGCCATTGGGGTATTGGGGTTTTCATTTTTACAAATGCGCGCAATTGATGCTTCACATGAAGCAATGTCTAAATTACAAGCCATGAATTTAGCGCGTGACTTATCTGAGAAGATACGTGCGAACTCAAATGCTTATACTCAGTATCAAGCCAGAATAAATGCAGAAACACAAACAACTACAGCCAAATCATGTGTGCAAAAAGGAACGACGAATCCATGTGTTCAAGCAGCCGATTTTACCCATTATGATGCTGCCCAGATAATAAAAAATGCCAATGGTCTTGGTATGAGTATCAAAATGCCGAATTGCCAAGTCAGTAATAATTTGCAATCTCGCCGATGCATTTACGTAGCATGGGGAAAAACCAAACCTATTGATGATGCTTCTGCAAAAGATGCATGTACCCATGTTGGAAGTTATTTACCAAAGGCGCAATGCATTGTTATGGAGCTTTATTGATGCAGCATCGTAGGTATACGCAAAAAGGTTTGACGCTAGTCGAGCTTATGATCGCTTTGGTGCTTGGATTATTGATTACCGCTGCTGCGGTACATCTGTTTTTTACAGGGCAGATGGGATTCACGATGCAGAAAGGGATGTCGGAGGTTCAAGATAACGGCAACTTTGGTCTGCGCTTTCTTACTTATGAAATTCGTAAAGCAAATTATGGTCAAGTAAATATCATTAATGATCGTTTGACGCATGGTGGCATTGTTATCACTTCAGCTCAGTCTCCAGTGGTGCCTACATCTGGTGATTTGGCATTTAATGCGACCAATATTCCCGTCAATATTTCACGAAATATTCCAAATACGGAGGTTGTGCCTGTATCGCAATCTGGTATGCCGAGTAATATAGAGTTGGTTTCAGCTGAATCTTCACAACCTGCTCAAGCGGGAATGAGCGACCAATTGGTCATGCAGTTTTATGCTGATACACAAGGTGTGGATTGTGAAGGTAATAATTACGATGCTGGACGATATATTGTTCAA
This sequence comes from Acinetobacter sp. Ver3, assembly GCF_000632455.1. Classification (GTDB taxonomy): domain Bacteria; phylum Pseudomonadota; class Gammaproteobacteria; order Pseudomonadales; family Moraxellaceae; genus Acinetobacter. The sequence goes on along the minus strand of NZ_JFYL01000003.1, from coordinate 97,300 downwards.
CGTTTTTTTCTACGTAAAGATGCAAATGCAAATATTCAAAAAGAACCACACGATGCATTGGTCTTGGCCTGTGAAGCAGGGTGGTACACGCGTAACAGCACTCAAATTCTAAAAAATTTTAATAATAAACAGACTGTCTTTGGAACAACGAATGGTGAAATTTTGATGCATCGTGTTGATCACTTTCACTATCTGTTGGGGATTTCTAATGACGATAATACGGCACAGCAAAGATATATAAGTATTGAAGATTATAAAAAGCTCAATGTTTATCCACGGCCACGCATCAATTCAATACAGGTCGGTTTATTAGTAAGGTCATCTGAGAATGTAGGTCAAAATCAAGCAATTTCTCCTCATCAAGAATTTGAAGTTCTTGATCAAAAAGTAAAATTAAAAAAAGCACAAAAAACCGTCGCGACTAAATTTATTCGACAAGTCATTACACAAACGATCGCGATTCGAAATGGTATGAGTGTGATGGATTCAGCGGAGGGCTTATGATTCAACATCAACGTGGTGCAACGCTGATTGTGGTACTGATTATGTTAGTTCTGCTCACCATTATTGGTACTTGGGCGATTCGACAAAGTATGGTGAGTTTGAATATCACCACCAACAGCCAAGCGCAACAATTGTTAATGCAATCTTCCGATACTGTTTTTTATCGATTGGGGCATGGCGGCTATGCTGCCTCCAGTGGTAACCCTCTGAGCTTAATTGGTTACTCGATTCAGAATGAAGGTGACGAAGTCGTATTCTGTTTTAGAAACCAATCCAATAGTGCGATGTTTAATGTTTCCAACAGTAGTGTATTGCGTTGGAATGAAGCAATGAGTGATGTCTCAGTCGATGGTGTTTCTGGGTTTTGTTCCTTATCAAACGATGGGGATTATGCCAGTGCTCGTAAGGCGCAATTAACTCAGGTGTCTGTAATCGTAAGCCCTCCATCAGACAGTGATCATGATATCCCACTTTCAAACGCAAACGTTGGAACTGACACTGAAAGTATAGGACAACCTTCTGATACTAAAAAAATAACAGTCTATTCAACATCGCTCTTACCCGCATTGTCTTCGACAGATTTAACGGATGAAATCCATCTTTGTTTGCGCCGACCACATACAGCACCATTGGTGGGTAATGCACAAACCATTTCATCTTGTTTAAAGGATATTGGTGTGCCCTATAACACCCAAATTCAAAGTTACATTTTTGATGCTTATCAGCGCGCTGAATCTTAATGGGGATGTATTGTGAATAAAAATATAAAGAATCATTTTACAAAAAAGATGATTGCGCAAAGTATTGCAGTCGTGATGGCATTGGGTGCGATCCCATTGCAATTGAGTGCCAGTGATCTACAAATTTATCAAAATCCTGTAGCAAAAAATAATCCGATTATCATGTTGGCGATTGATAACTCGATGAGTATGAGTGCAGTAGATGCAACTTATAAAGGTCGAAGTGTTAGCCGTTTGAATGCATTAAAAAACTCATTGGTAGATGCCTTAAATGCAAAGGACTTATCAGGAAATTATCGTATTCCAGATAATGTTTATATTGGGGTATCGGTGTTTACGTCAACGGGTGAAATAGGGACAACAGAAGATTGGTTAAGCTATGGTGAAAATGCTCGTTCATCTAAAATCTTACTAGAAGCAAAACAACTTACACCTGCTCACCGTACGGATTTAATCAATAAAATTAATAGTATTGGAGCCGTAGGTAGTACGCCCACACCACTATTACTCTCAGAAACTTATGCGTATTTACTAGGAAATCGTACCTTTGGGGCTAACCTAAAAGGCATCGATTTACTTCCTTCATCTAAATATTCTAATTATAGCCGTGGTTTATCTGGAGCATCATTTGCGCCAGCGGACATTCGCAAAGCGGATGGTAGTTATAGAGCGCCACTCAACAAGTTGAATAACAGTGATGCCCAATGTAGTACGCAAGGTGTTTTTTTCTTAACAGATGGGGCGCCAGTTGGTTTGAGACCAAAGACGGTACTCCCTGTCATGCAAAATGCGTTGGCAGATGACAGCTTTACTTGTGAAGGCTCGCCCTTAAAAGATGTCTATTACAATTACGGTAATGCCAAAGGTGCCAGTGGTGCCGCGACCTTCAATGGTGAGTTTAAGGAAATGGCGACGCAGCCATATCTTTTTTATGAAGATGATATTGGTAATGCTGTGTCAGCCAATCAAACCACCTGGCAAAACCGTAGTTCATGGGCTTGCGTAGGTAAGATGGTTCAGCGTTTGGCAAATCAAACACAGATGACCAGCGATGCGAATCAGAAGCGTGTTTATACATCTACTGTAGGTTTTGGTCCCTTATTCCAAAAGCATCCACGAGAAACCTGTCGTGATTATGACAATGACGGGCTATACGATCATTGTACTTTTGATAGTAACTATACAGGTTCTGGAAATGACATTTCCAATAGTATGAATGCTCAAGCATTAAAACAGTTGGGGAATGTGATTGGTAAAGGGGATACCTACGGGACTCGCCAAGAAATTGGGGGGTATACCCAAGCGACTTCTGGTGAAGATATTCAGAATGCATTGAATACCTTCTTGGTTGCCGTCTCTCACGGTAACTTTGAGGCTGCTAGTTTTGGTACTTATGTGGTGCCATTTGACCGTTTATCAACAAGTTCAGCATATCCTTATGTGTTCGCACCGCAGTTTCAACCACAGGTGAGCACAGCAAATTCGGTATTGGCTTCCACACATCAATTATGGTTAGGGAACTTAAAGAAATACAGTATTAATGCTCAAGCTGTGATGATTGATCGTGCGGGGAAAGAGGTACTTGATCGATCAGGTGCAATACGAACCAATACGCAGGATTTTTGGAACAATACTGGAATAGATGATGGTTTGAGTGCAATTCAAGGGGGCGTGTTCTCTCGGATTGTCACACCTTCACCACTAGCAGGTGTTACTGCTACAGACAAAATAAAAACGCGCCCTTTATTCACCAATGCAACGATTGCCACAACGGGTGATCAAGCAAAACGATTGGTAGGTTCTGAGAATGGACAACTGACGAAATTAACGACACAGAATGTGCTAGCCGCGACCTATATTGATTCAACCAAGTCGGGGTGGCGACAAAATGTATATCAACCCTATTTACTGTCGGCTTTGGGTTATCGACTTGATAAAAACTACTTAAGTAGCTTACCTGCTGGATACATTTGGAATGATCTAAATAAGGTTAAAGATCTTAAGGTGATGCAGCAAATGGGAGGCGTTGTTCACTCGGAACCATTGTTGGTGACGCTCGAAGCAAAATATAACGCGGGGTCTGGTACCATTTTAGCGAATACCCGTAATGCGACTCATCGAAAAGATTACGTGGTATTTGGGACGATGCAAGGATTATTGCATGTTGTGGATCAAGAAACTGGTGAAGAGGCATTTAGTTTCTTAGCTCATGAAATGGTTCAAGATCCAAGTCGACGAGACGCGTTACTTGAACAGTCCAATACATTATTGTCATCTGCGCATCCTATTTATGGCATGGATGGATCATGGACTTCAGATGTTCAATATAAGATTGATCAGAACAACAATAAGTTTATTGCTGCGAAAGCCAACATTTATGGTGGTATGCGCATGGGTGGGCGTAGTTATTATGCCTTGGATATGAAAAATCCGAACCAACCTGAATTACTTTTCCATGTTGATCCAAGTTCTGGAACGATAAAGAGTAAATCAACATCAGTGAGCGGCACAAATCAATCAGATGCCTTAAAAGCTATGGGATATAGTTGGTCTAAACCTACCATTGCTAAAATTCGTTTTGACGGCAAAGTTAAAACGGTCATGATTGTGGGTGGTGGCTATGATATGGCCTATGAAACGGATGGTTATCAGCCTCAATCTGCATTAACTGGTCAACGAGCTAATCAAGGGGCGGGCGTCTATATTTTTGATGCTGAAACGGGCGAATTATTGTGGAATGCACGCTATGGCAACCAATCGAATCAAACCAGTGTTGATGTTAAGCATGCTGAGATGAAATATAGTGTGGTCAGTCAAATTAAAGCATTTGACCGCAATACGGATGGTTTGATCGATCACCTATATTTTGGTGATTTAGGTGGGCAAGTGTGGCGCGTCGATCTCAATAATCGTCTTGGAACGAATACAACCGCGTTTGGACGAGTGACACGTCTTGCTGATTTTAGTGCGTATCACCAACGTTTTTATGAAATGCCTGCTTTGACCATCCATGATCTGAATGGTGAGCGATTTGGTGCGGTGAGTATTGCGTCAGGAAATCGCAGCTTTCCTTTAAATACCAGCAATATTTATGACAATCGAGTCTATGTGTTACATGATTATGACTTGGCACAACCGAATTTATTTCAAGCGAATTTTGCTAAAACACAAAACCTTACCGAAGCTCATTTAACTGCATGGTCTAATTTATCAGGTACAACAGTGCCACATCTGATGAACCGTAATAAGCGTGGTTGGTTCTATGTGCTGCAACGAACAACGTCTAAAAACGAAACAGCGAATACTGGTACAGTTAAAGCATTAAATGGTTATATTGCGATCGCAAATAGTCAAAGTCATTCAGATTTATATGTGTCTTTATACAATCCAAATGATGCGTCGTCACAACAACCGAACCAATGTACTGGGGGCATTAAAGGAGCAAGTCGTACCTTAAAGCTTTGCTTGCCGTATGGTGTTTGTGGAGATGCTGGATCAACGTCTAATCTTCAAAATAAAATTGTGGCAGAAATCTCAGACACTAAGTCTGATGGGATTAGTAAGCTAAACAGCGTACCTATTGTCCAGAATGGTAAAAAGAAAACGACTTTGCTGGGCGGTGGTTATACCAACTACATCACAACCAAAGTGCTGAAAGCTTATAACTGGTTTGAGCGTCAGTAGGTGGTTACCATGAATCAAAAAGGTTTTACGCTGATTGAGTTGATGGTTGTTGTAGTGATAATTGCCATATTGATGACAATCGCAGTGCCATCTTACCAAAGTTATTTAAAACGTAATGCTGCTGCACAGGCTCAGCAAGAAATATCCAAAATTATTGAACAACTTGAACGCTATAAAAGTCGTAGTTTTTCCTATCGAGGTTTTGATGCGAAGTATATCTACGATCAAGATACTTCAATGACGAGTATTTCCCTGCCTGATGCGAAGAAACCAAAATATGTGATTAGTATTGCCGATATCAGTGAAAAAACACCTAAAACCTTATTAAGTTCAGATCAGGGCTTGGGACGGGCATGGGGGATTCGAGCTGTACCAACGCAGACAGGCTATGATGCGTTTTTGGCGACGAGTCAGGGTATTCGTTGTAAAACAGAATATTTGGTGGAAAATGACTTAAAAGAAGTCAATGCATATACAGGATGTGGTGCAAATGCAAAACAATGGTAATTCAGGATTTACTTTAGTAGAGATTATGATTGCAGTGGTCATCATTGGAATTTTAGCCATGATTGCCTATCCGTCCTACCAAGAATATGTTCGTAAAACTAAACGTGTCGAAGTAAAAACCACATTGGCAGATATTGCAGCTCGACTTCAGCACTATCAGGTTGCGAATTACAGTTATATTAAACCGGATGGCAAAGCAGTCACGTTGGCTGAATTGGGATTTCAGACCAATGCGCAAAATCGAGTTGAAGTTCCGTATTATGATCCTGTCTATACGGTTGGTATAGCAGATGTAACCAACAACAGTTGGGTGTTGAGTGCAGTGCCTGTGAGTGGAAAATTGATGCAAACAGATGGTCACTTTGTCATAAATGAAGCCAATGAAAAATGTTGGGTGAAAGCAGCTTCTTGTACACCTTCTTCAAGTACAAACTGGGATGGAAAATAAATTTAAATTCAAAAATGTGGATAAATAATTTTTGAGCTTTCAATCGGATCAAAGTTCACGTAAAATACTGCCCTCTATGAAAGGGGTTTGAAATGTATCGATGGTCGGTGCAGGGATAATCCGTAAAAACTATAAGGTTCTATCATGGTTGTTATTCGTCTTGCACGCGGTGGTGCTAAAAAACGTCCGTTCTATCAAATCATCGTGACTGATAGCCGTAATGCACGTGACGGTCGTTTCATCGAACGTATCGGTTTCTTCAACCCTACAGCTCAAGGTAAAGCAGAAAAACTTCGTTTAGATGCTGATCGTTTCGCTCACTGGGTTGCTCAAGGTGCTCAACCTTCTGAACGTGTTGCTTCATTAGCTGCTCAAGCTAAAAAAGCTGCAGCTGCTGTTTAATACGGTAGAAGCTAGCCCATGACACCAACACAGAATGTTCCCGAAGATCGTATTCAGATTGGACAGCTACGTTCAGCTTATGGATTAAATGGGTGGCTCTGGGTCTATTCCAACACAGAACCTATGAGCAACATATTTGACTATCTGCCTTGGTACATCGAGACCAAAGCAGGTTGGCAAATTGTAGATGTGAAACGTTGGAAGCCACATGGTAAAGGCTTAGTTGTTTCGCTGAAAGGTGTGAGTGATCGTACTGCAGCAGACAATTTAGTTGGCGCAAATATCTGGATTTCTAAATCGCAACTGCCTCAACCAGGCGTGGACGAGTATTATTGGTCTGATCTAAAGGGTCTAACAGTGTTAGGTCTGGATGATGAAGAGCAAGAAGTCAATCTTGGTCAAATCCACGAATTGTTTGAAACAGGTGCTAACGATGTGATGGTAGTTCGCGCAACTGCTGACAGTGTCGATGGCGAAGAGCGAATGATTCCATGGCATAAAGATGTGGTGCAACGCGTTGATCTCGAAACTGGTCGTATCTATGTCAATTGGGGCGTAGATTACTAATATTTTCGGAAATACGGGAGTCTGCGATGTTTTTTGCAGTCATTACGCTTTTTCCTGAAATGTTTGAAGCGATTACAAGTTTTGGTATTAGCGGTCGCGCAGCGAAACGCGATTTAATGCAAATTCATTGTATTAATCCTCGTGATTTTGCAACAGGGAACTACAAACGAGTGGATGAGCGTCCATTTGGTGGTGGTCCTGGTATGGTGATGATGGCTGAGCCATTGGCAAAAGCAATTCATCGTGCCAAAGAGCTTGCAACGCAAGCAGGTGCTGTTCATGTACCTGTGGTGTATATGTCGCCACAAGGTAAAACCTTAAATGAACCTTCAGTACAAGATTTCGTGCAATATGACGGATTAATTGTATTGTGTGGTCGTTATGAAGGTGTTGATGAGCGTTTGATCCAAAAATATGTTGATCAGGAATGGTCCATAGGGGATTACGTTTTATCTGGGGGAGAACTGCCTGCGATGGTTTTATTGGACAGTATTATTCGGAGACTTCCGGGTGCAATGTCTGATGAACAATCACACGTTCAAGACTCATTTGTGGATGGTTTACTCGACTGTCCGCAATATACAAAGCCAGATCATTTTGAAGGTTTGGATGTGCCTGAGGTACTAAAATCAGGTCATCATGCAAATATTGAAAAATGGCGTTTTTTGCAGCGCTATCAACGAACGCTTGAACGTCGACCTGAATTGATTGAAAAAGTTGAGTTGACTAAGCAGCAAAAGAAATGGCTCAAAGATTCGCAAAAATAAATCTTTTAGATTTATTTAAGCAAATATGACCTCAAGCATATTGCTTGAAGTATTAAATAGGCTCTTTATGCATTGAAGCGGTCAAGCATAAAGGGAAAGTCAATCGGGTCTATGCGCCTTAGCCTCTAGCCCCAGTGGATATCAGACCTCTTCTGACCCACACATATTGGAGATACCCCATGAGCGGTAAGCATCCTTTAGTACAAGCTGTAGAAAATGCTCAGCTTAAACAAGACATCCCAGCTTTTGCACCAGGTGACACAGTAGTTGTCCAAGTAAAAGTAAAAGAAGGCGACCGTGAACGTTTACAAGCGTTCGAAGGCGTTGTAATCGCTAAGAAAAACCGTGGTTTGAACTCTGCGTTCACAGTACGTAAAATTTCTAGCGGTGTTGGTGTTGAGCGTGTTTTCCAAACTCATTCACCAATCGTAGCTAAAATCGAAGTTAAACGTCGTGGTGACGTTCGTCGTGCTAAACTTTATTACCTACGTGAACTTTCTGGTAAAGCTGCACGTATTCGTGAAAAGTTACCAGCTCGTAAACAAGGTTAATTTTAGCCTTGCTTCGAAGCAAAAAAATGCGCCTTTTGGCGCATTTTTTTATGATCAAAACTTACAAACCTTGAATCTTCAAACGATTGGCATGTTGTCTAAAGATTGATACTGGATCAGGAGCAAAGAAGCCTTTAAGCCCAAGTATTTGATTGACTTCATCAAAATGATTTAAGTTGTAATTATCACGAATTACTTTGCCGTATTTAGCACTACAAATAGGCACGAGACCATCGTGATTGCGTTCATTAGGCATAATCGCTGTCCCTAAGACAACAATTGCGGTATCTAAAATATCGAGAACATTGGTCACCTTTGAAGAACCAATCCAAGAATAATGATATACGCCGTTAGCCGTTTGTGATGAACCGTTAGAATTACAGTCTTTCGGGATCGCAGCGGATGGGAACGTTTGATTAAATTCTAAAGAACCTTTTACAGAAAGATCATACATGGATTGTTCGTAATTAACGCTAAGACTTGGATTACCTTCCATAATTGAAATTGCAGGTGCCAAAATATCACCAATAACTAATTTTGCTACACTATTAAGCACTTTACTATTTACGAAAGTATCTCCTAGGGGAGAGCCCTTAATACTGCCTGCAACAGCAGTTAGAGAAGCAACTTTCTTAGGAGCAATCGCTTCAACGTAACGTACAGTAGGTCCTCCATGACTATGGCCGATCAAATTGACCTTGTCTTTACCCGTAATAGCTAAAGCTGTTTCTACTTGTTGTAACAGTTGCTCACCACGAACCACAGTTGATTCGACAGGAGACATTTGAGCGACAAAAACACGTGCACCATTTCGTGCGAGGTCAGGGGTAATTTGATAGAACTGATCTAAACCGAAATGTTCTGTACCAATGCGGCTAAAACCTAATGCAAAGCCATGGGCCATAACAATAGGGTACTTAGTTTGCGCATAATTGGTATTTACGTATTTAGCTTCGACATCGATCAGGCCGGAAGCATATGTAAGTTGAGATAATCCTACCAGACTTAGCAGAAGTGCTGGGATCATTTTTTTTGTTTTCATTTTTTCTTCCTTAAAAAGACAATATTTATTGTCAAAAAATATTGTAAAGAAAAACTAAACAAAAAATAAGATAAATCCGACTAAATGTTAATCATTGTTAAACTGAAAGAAAGGGTGAAAAGCTCACCCTTTGTGTTTAGGTTTTATAGCCCTTGGAGTTTAAGTCGATTTGCATGCTGACGATAAACATCTACAGCGCTTGGTGCAAAAATGCTTTTTAAACCGAGTAGATGGTTAATTTCATCTAAATGATTCCATTTATAATTATCACGAATGACCTTGCCAAATCGAGCGGAGCAACGTCCTACAATTCCATCTCCATCTTTTTCAGCCAAAAGAGAAGAAGCTAACATGCCATAATCAGATGGATCTAAAGCGGTATTAAATGGAGAGTTACCCATAAATGAATAATAATGAGTATTGTTGACACGATAAGCCCCTTCACCACATTGGGTTGTAGGTACACCATTTGGAAAATTCTGACTAAATTTGAGTGATTCTTTCGTTCCTAAACTTTGTAGGGCTGCTTTAGCATCATAAGGAAAGACTTTTCGATCAAGACCAGATGCGAATGTAATCACTGGCGATACCAGATTGTCAAAAATCGCGCGAGCAGGTGCTTCTAAAATATTACCTACCAGAACACCTTCTAGTATATCAGCCATTCTTGCTCCTTGATTTCCAGAAGCAATTGTCGTAACAGATGCGACATGATCAGGTATAACACCTGCAATATATCGAACAGTCTGACCACCATGACTATGTCCGATTAAATTCACTTTTTGCTTACCGGTAATGGCAAGTATCTCTTCAACTTGACTCAGTGCTTGTTCGCCTCGCACTTCACTTGAGTTCATCGTTGAAACACGTGTTTGCCAGATGTTTGCACCATTTCGAGCAAGATCAGGAGTGATCTGATAAAAGTAGTCAACACCGACCATACTACCAAAGCCAAATAAGCCATGGGCAAGCACAATAGGGTATTGGGTTTGTGCATAATTTGATTTAGGTGTTTTGACGGTATGGTTAACGGCTAAATCTTTGATTTGCGTTGAGGCTTGTGCAACAGGAAGAAAACATGAACCTATGCATAGGCTCATGACTAATTTTTTTAGTTTCATTTTCGATACTCATTCAGTGATTCGTTTATTTTTATGATTCAGACGATATCCATCGCCATAATTTAAGATACTAAAATTGTGACTTAAGTCTATAAAAAAGAGATAAAGTGCAAATTTATTGATATAAATTGGATGGGTGACTCATTTATAGGATAGATATGTCATGCTAATGAGGGCTATTTAAACAGTCTGGACCCATCTAGAGATGAGTGCAGACAAAAAAATATATTACAGACCTTGTTGTTTAAGGCGATTTGCATGTTGACGATACATCGAGACTGGATCTGGCGCAAAGACACTTTTTAAACCAAGCACTTGATTGACTTCATCTAGATGATTCCAATTGAGATCATCACGGATGGTTTTACCGAATTTCGCACTACAGCGTGAAACGAGGCCATCATTCTCTTGACCACCATCAATTAATAGACTGGTAATTTTTAAAGCTGAGTCTACATCAAGTGGGTTTGTGACCGTTCCGATACCCGTAAAGGAATAGTTATATATTCCTTGTTCACGATATAAACCTTCAGAGCATGAGTTTTGAGGAACGCCTATAGGATATTTTTGATTAAATATTGCTGATCCTGCTAAACTCAAACTATTGGCTCCCGCAAGTGAGTCATGAGGGAAGGATGCTGGATCAAGTCCCTGTGCCCAAATAATAGCTTTAGACAGTAGATTGACTACAGCCACAATAGGTGTTTCAAGGATTGGTGCTGTATCACGAATTTTTAATATAAAATCAGACACTGGTGAGCCTTGATGTGGCGCCCCAATCGCTGTCATTGATGCGACTAATTCAGGTCTTACACCTGCGACATATCGAATTGTGGGCCCGCCGTGAGAGTGACCGATTAGATTGACCTTAGGCGATCCAGTGAGTGCAATGACTTCTTCAACTTGATGTAAAAGTTGCTCACCCCGAATTTCTGATGAGTTAAATGGCGATACACGGGAAGCCCATACATTTGCACCGTTACGGGCGAGATCAGGTAAAATTTGATACCAATAATCTACACCGAGTGGATCAGTGCCAATACGGATAAAACCAGACATTCCGTGACTAAATACGATTGGATACTGGGTTTTTGCATAAGTAGTTTGAAATTTTGAAGTCACTTGTTCAGGTGCTGTAGCAGCGTAACTCGTGCCAATTAAACATGCGAAAGAGAGGCATGTCCCCAAAATAAATTTTCTCATCTCTATTCCTTAGATGGATTGAAATACTCGACAATTTCCGTTGTCACAATAAGAGTATAGCGAAGCAAAAGGAAAGAAAAGTGGATTTAAACTTTAGGGAACAATTTTTAAGATAAGCCTCCATAATTTCGTGATGAGTGTATGGAGGCTTGAGAAGATTATAGTCCTTGAAGTTTCAAACGATTTGCGTGTTGTCGATAAACCGATACTGGATCTGCTGCAAAAATGCTAGTCATCCCCATCATTTGATTGACTTCATCTAAATGATTCCAACGGTAATCATCCCGAATCGTTTGTCCGAAGCGAGCACTGCAAACTGGGACTAAACCATCATTTGCACCTTCCTTAGATACAATGAAAGATGCCGCTTGCATTGCATAATCCGATGGGTCAAGGGCATTGGTAAACGGTGTATTACCAGTAAATGAATACATACGCATGCCATTGACTTGATATGCACCCTCACCACATTTTGTGGTTGGTACACCCGCAGGGAAACGTTCTGTAAATGCTAATGAGCCTGCTGTAGATAAACTTTTAGCCGAGGCAAGCGAATCATGTGGCAGGCTTTTCGCATTTAATCCTTGTGCCCAAACAATTGCTCCCGAGACAAAATTCATCGCTGTCGCAAGCACAGTATCAAGTCCTGTTCCTTCTGAACGCAAGATAAAGTCTGCCATAGGTGATCCTTTATTCACACCAGCGACAGTGGTCATGGATGCCACATGTTCAGGAATTGTTCCACCAATATAACGTATTGATGGTCCACCTTGACTATGCCCAATTAAGTTCACTTTTTGTGCACCAGTAATGGCTAAAATATCTTCAACTTGTTGAAGCAATTGCTCTCCACGAATTTCGTTGGAGTTGAATGGAGATACTCGTGTAGGCCAGACATTAGCACCATTACGCGCTAGATCTGGCAGGATTTGGTGCCAATAATCTAAACCAAAGCTCTCTGTACCAAGACGGACAAATCCTGTTAGTCCGTGTGCAAATACGATTGGGTATTTAGTTTTTGCGTAGGTATTGTATTTGCCAAGTGTCGAGGTTACAGGTTTCACTTCTAATGCAGAAGCATTAGATAATTGAGTCGTTAAGCAAGCTGCAGACGTAAGTAGGCACGCCATAATTTTGTTGTATTTCATCATCATCCTCAACTTTTTATTATCAAACCCTAATCCTAGAGTTAAATTGATTATAGTGATGTAAATCACATTTTAAATATCGAATAGATGAATGGTAAATTTTTAAGGTTAAAAAAGAGAGGTAGATTTGATCAATGAACTATCTTGATGAAGATTTGAATCTGCTTTCAAATCCAGCCTAATGAATTTGAAAGCAATTACTCAATTAAAGAGCTAGAGATTTAAAGTCCTTGTAATTTAAGGCGGTTGGCGTGCTGTCTATAAACTGCAACTGGGTCAGGAGCAAAAAATCCTTTAATTCCGAACAGCAAGTTCACCTCATCTAAATGATTCCACGGAAAGTCATCACGAATAGTTTTACCAAAATGGGCACTACAAACTGGAACGATGCCATCATTTTTTCCTGCTTTATGAACCGACAAACGGTCAAGTAGAACCATGACAGGGTCACCTAGATCCAAGGCATTCGTAAAAGGCTTGTTTCCTGTCATTGAATATAAATGAATTCCTTTTTCTTGATAAGCACCTTCGCCACAGTGGGTTAATGGTAAACCGAGAGGGAATTTTTGATTAAACAAGGCAGTTCCTTCAACAGATGTACTCACACCAGCGGCCATCGCATCATGTGGGAACGTATCAGCAGGAAGACCTTGCGCCCACATAATGACTTTACCAAAAGTGCTGATGAGAACATTCAGTAGCTCTGATGTTCCTGTTTTATCTGCGATTTTTAATACATCTGACGCGATGATTGTACCTTTGTTGGCACCGGCTACAGTCATCACCGATGCAACATGTTCAGGCATTACACCTGCGGCATAACGAACAGAGTTTGCACCATGACTATGACCAATCAGATTGAGTTTGTCAGCACCAGTAATCGCCATGACTTCTTCAAGTTGTTGAACATATTGTTCACCTCGGACTTTAGAAGAATTGAAAGGAGACATTCTAGCCGCCCATGTGTTTGCACCGTTTCTCGCTAGATCAGGTAAAATTTGATACCAGTAATCCATGCCTAGATTTTCAGTGCCCAAACGTATAAATCCAACCATTCCATGAGCGAATACAATAGGATATTTCGTTTTGGCATAATCAGATTTGACACTTGAGACTTTGATCTGTTGAGCTTGAGTAGCATAAGTTGTCGTAGATGTTAGACATAGCGCTGTCACCAGCGAGCCTAGAATGTGTTTTATTTTCATTATTATTCCTAGTTTTTAGTGAATCTATGATGTTCTTCCAGATGAACATACAGAAGACCTTAAAAGATGTTATTGAATGCAACAAGATACAAAAAATGCCAATTTAGCTTGCCGAATTAACATATAAAAAGCAAAAAAGAATCAAAAGTTGAAATAATTAAAGGATTTAATCATTAGCAAATGTGTTCAAAAAGCATTATTTAAATTTTGTCGAGAGTCGCTGATGGTCGGAAAAGCTATTCTGATGAATAGCTTTCCATTTAACTGCGCTATTTTGTGCGTCTAGAGTCCTGTCAGTTTCAAACGATTGGCATGCTGGCGATAAAGTGAAATAGGATCTGGGGCAAATAAACCTTTGAGACCGAACATCATATTAGCTAAATCGGTATGATTTAGTTTGTAATCATCACGAATTACACGTCCTATATGCGTGCTACAGCGCCCAACCATGCCATCATTATCTTTATTGCCATACGCTAAAGGCCCTAGCTGCATTAAAATGGTATCGATATCTAAGAGGTTGGTGGTTTGTGCAACACCAGTCCAAGAATAATAAAAGATTCCGTTGTCTATTGGGCTGCCTAAACGAGTACAACTTGACGCGAGAGCTTTTGTTGGAAAACGTTCATTAAATGCAGCAGAGCCTGTTTCAGTTAATGATTTCATCGAAGCATCAAAGCTGATCGGCATATCAGGACGACCTTGTGCATAAGCAATTAATGGGGGAATGATGTAATCCCCTAAAATATTAAATATTGTTCGAGTTGCTTCATTATTTTGAATTTTATCTGCGACCATAGAACCTCTGAAAGTCCCTCCTACACCAGTAACAGAAGCAACATAGTCGGGTTTTACTGCTGCAACATAACGCACAGTCGGTCCGCCGTGCGAATGACCAATCAGATTGACCTTTTTCTGCCCAGTAATCGCAATTACTTCTTCAACCTGAGAAATTAATTGTTCTCCTCGAAATTCAGTCGTATGAGCAGGTGAGAGTTGTGCTGCAAAAACGCGTGCACCATGGCGCGATAGATCAGGTAAGATTTGATACCAATAGTCAATATTGAATGTTTCATTGCCTATGCGAGACCAGCCTAACCAACCGTGTGTCATCACAATAGGATATTTGGTTTTTGCGTAACTACCGATCTTTGTCTCATTTACTTCGAGTAATCCCGGACCTGCATGGGCAGTGAATGAGCTTGATAAGCATAGCGTTGTGACGAATGCTAACGTTGTAGGTATCAATTTAAGTTTTAAGTTTTTCATCGTTCTTCCCTGTGAATGAATGTGTTCCTTGAAAAGATTAATCGGCAAAAGGAAGTTGACCGCCTTGATCATGAACTTGCTCGAATGTTTCTACCCGAAGTTGCTCTTGTGAATTATTAAAATGTTGAGAACGGAGGTGTTGTACAGCTTCCTGCTTTGCACTAGGGCTCATATTACTTTTTACAATGCTGTCACGTTCAGATAAATATTGATTGACCTTGCTTTTCCAATTTGAGCGCTGTCCATCAAGATTTTCTAGACGTTGTGTTGCTTCAGGACCCACTAAGCTGAGACGCATTTGACGAATTTCTTCTGCACTACCACCACGAGCTTTAATTTCTGCAGTTAATTGACGAAGATCTTCGAGTTGAGAAAGTTGTTTTAAATTTTCTTTCCAATCTTCAGGTAGATCATTGAACAGATCTTTTAATTTATCGGCTTTTTGTTTTTCCGATAAATTTTTATCTTCCATGACACTCATGCGAGCCAAGGTATAATCATGATATTCATCTTCTATACCAAATAAACCTTCAATTTCATAGTCTGAAAAAAATTGTTTACGCAATGATTTCATCTGATTAAAAATAGCTTTGTAATACTGCGCACTTTCTTTGTCATGGTTTGGTGGTGTTAGGTCACCCATTTTTTCACGATATTGAACATAGCGTGACCATAAATCTGTCAGTTGACCTAGTAATGGTTCTTGATAGGTGCTTTGAGCAAATTTAATAAAATCAGCCTTGATTTGCGGAATCTCTTTTTCGCCGTATTGGGTAATAAAAAACTCAAAACAGTTCTTAGTATTTTCATTCACAATCAAACTGTTGGCGTTATCGGTTTGGATTTGACAATTGATTTGAATATCTTGCTGACTTTTACTTGCAAAGCTAGAACCATTCACGGTTGTACTTTGTTGTAGCGCCATATTTTCTGATTGAATTTCGGCATCTTGTGCTGCTCGTTGTGAGTTTTCAGCAGATTCAGCTGAGTCAGGTTTCAACCATTGAAAGAGAAGGAATAAAACGATCAGACACGCCAGAATCAGCAGTGTAATTTTCAATTTAGCTTTTGAATTCATTTCACATCCTATGAAATCATTTAGTTATTATTAATGGTGTAGAATAATTTGCCACAAATGTCACATTTTATGCATAAAAATTTAATCAATATTCGATAAATGGATTTGATAAAATAGCAGTATTTTACTGATCTGAATATTATCTAATGTCTGCTAAATCTCCAAAAATTACTCGACGTCATATAAGTGGTGTATTTCTACTCAACAAACCTTTGGGGATTAGCTCAAATGCAGCATTGCAAAAAGTGCGTTGGCTCTATCGTGCTGAAAAAGGTGGTCATACTGGCGCTTTAGATCCATTAGCATCAGGCTTACTCCCGATTTGCTTAGGTGAAGCGACCAAGTTTTCACACTTTTTACTGGAATCTACTAAACGTTATCAAACGACGATTCAATTGGGAAATAGTACAACTACAGGTGATGTCGAGGGTGAAGTTTTGCTCGAGGCACAACCGATTGAACTTAACGAAGATAAAATTCAAAGCGTGATTCAGCAATTCGTTGGAGACATTCAACAAGTTCCTCCAATGTATTCTGCTTTAAAGAAAGAAGGTCGTCCTTTGTATGAGCTGGCGCGTAAAGGAATTGAAATCGAACGTGAGGCTCGTCCAATTCATATTTTCGCGATTGAACTGATGTCTTTCACTCAAGATTCAATTACTTTGGATGTGACATGCTCAAAAGGAACGTATATCCGAGTATTGGGAGAGGATATTGCTCAAGCTTTAGGAAGTTATGGGCACTTAACATATTTACATCGTATTCAAACTGGGCATTTTGGTATTGTGCCAGAGTACACTATTGAATATTTAGAAAGTCTAACTGAACAACAACGTGAAGCATTATTGTTGCCTGCTTATGCGCCTGTCGATCATTTTCCAAAGGTTCAAGTACCAGAAGGTCGTGCAGAATATTTCTGTCGTGGGATGGAAAGTAATATTGATCATCCTGCCGAATCTCAAGTCCTCGTATTTGATGAAAAAAAGTGTTTAGGTTTAGCTGAAATTACTGATAAAAAACGTCTAGTTCCTAAACGTGTATTAAATTTATAAGCGAACTCAATTATGGAATTAGACATCATCCTCAGCCTGATTTTTTTTGCATTTTGCGCAGGCGCGATTGATGCAGCAGTCGGTGGTGGTGGTCTCATTCAGATTCCAGCATTGATGAGTGCTTTTCCTCATATGGCGCCAGCAACATTATTTGGCACCAATAAGCTAGCTGCGGTTGTTGGAACAGCAACATCCGCGTGGACTTTCGCTAAAAAAGTTAAGTTTGAATGGAAGTTATTACTGGTGGTGGCGATATGTGCTGCCATCAGTTCTTTTGCGGGAGCTGCCAGTGTTTCTATGATTCCGAAATCAATCTTGCAGCCCTTTGTCTTGGTGATGCTGATTGTGATGGCAATTTACACATTGTCAAAGAAGGAGTTTGGACAGGTTCAGATTGCACAAACGGTAAACACTAAAATTCTGATCTTGGCTGGAATAGGAAGTTTGGCGATTGGGTTTTATGACGGATTATTCGGTCCGGGAACGGGAAGTTTTTTTATTTTTTATTTTATTCGATATTTACAAGTCGATTTTTTGCATGCAGCAGCTTTGGCCAAGATTGGTAATGTGATGACCAATTTAGCCGCTCTTACATTCTTTATTCCTGCAGGCCACATTTTATTTGCAGTAGGTGCCATGATGGCTGTCGCTAATATGATCGGCTCGATTGTCGGGGTGAAGTTGGCGCTTAAATACGGTAGCGGTTTTATTCGTATTCTGTTTTTAATTCTACTATCTATTTTAATTGTTCGATTAAGTTATCAGATGTTCTTAATGTAAACCATTCTCAACATTAAACTTTTTTATACAAATCGCTTCTTAAACCTATCTCTAAGTTATCGCCTAAGCTCTTATAGTAAGTTGAGTGTTTTGAAGATCATTCAAGTTTTTCTTTATTCAAATCATATTTATAAGACAGGATAACAAGATGAATATTTTTGAAGCTTTACGTGAAAGTCATGATGTTCAACGTGAACTTGCTGAGAAGCTGGTTCAAACTTCAGGGGACACGCCAGAACGCCGAACATTATTTGAGCAGCTAAAAAATGAATTGTTTGCTCATGCAGTGGCAGAAGATCGATACTTCTATATTCCACTGATGATGACCGATTCAGGTTTGAATATTACGCGTCATGCATTAGCTGAACATCATGAAATGGACGAATTACTTGAGCAACTCACCGAAACTGAATTCAGTAATCCAGGATGGTTAGCCATCGCGAAAAAATTGTCAGAAACCGTGCATCATCATCTTGAAGAAGAAGAGCATGGCTTTTTTCAGCAAGCAGGAAAAATTCTAGAGGATAAACAAAAGGAGAGTTTGGCTAAAAAATATCAAACTGAATATAAGAAATATAAGAAATTAGATAAAGACAGCTTGGTTTAACCCCATGATAAAAAAAAGATGGCATGTGCCATCTTTTTTTATGTTTCTATGCCATGTGATTTCATTCTAGCAGCGCGATAAGTAACACCAATTGATGCAATCATAATACAACCCAAAGCAACGGCTTGTAATAAGGTAATGTGTTCATTCAACAGTAACCAACCTGTCAATGCACCTAATGCTGGTGACAAACTTGATAGCGTTCCATAAGACATTTTACTTAAATTCTTTAATGCCAATAAATCCAATGCATAGGGAATAGCAGTAGCCAAAAGCGCAATGACGATGGCTTGTGGCCAATATTCAAATTGAACTAATGCGGATGGATTATAAACCATACTGATCGGCAATAAGGTCAATGCTGAGAGGACGATTGCAATACTGAGAGCATGCATGCCGATATTCTGCCGAACGACTTTCTGTCCAAAATAAATATAGAATGCCCAACAAATGCCTGCACCAATGGCCATAGCAGCCCCAAGATATGAAAAGTTAGTCGCATTGGCATCTTGCCAAGGCACCATCAGTGCTACACCGAAAATTGCCAGGATGACCCAAATGTAATCACTTCGATGTTGGATTGACAGTAAAGCCAACGTGAGTGGGCCTAAGAACTCAAGTCCTACTGCAATCCCTTGTGGTAGTTTTCCTAATGATGCATAAAACAAGACATTCATCAAAGCGACTGAACCACTATAAAAGAGAAGATCTTTCCATTTTAAGTAAGGAAGGCGACGAAGAATTTTCCATGAACGGAACATCAATACAACCATAATTGATGCAAAGCATAGACGTAAAGTGACCACAGTAAATGGATCTAAAACTTCAAAAAGCTGCTTTGCGAAGGATGCACTAATTTGATAGGCGATCATGGATAAGACCATGAACAGCACGGCAGTGAGTTGAGCATTTGGCATTGGGAAAACGAAGCCGAATTAAAAAGAGTGAGACTGCTCAAATTTTAACATTATTATGATGACCACAGTGCTTCAATCCATCATGGAAAATGTAGTTTAAATTAAGTATGAGATCATTCTTGTTTGGCGTGTTGAGTGGTATAGGTGCAGCCAATTGAGGCACAAATGATGGTAAACAATGCTAGCCATTGATTCCATAACAATTGCTCACCCAAAAATACAAACCCAGATAATGCGGCAACAGCTGGTTCAATACTCATCAGGGTACCGAAACTTAATGCTGTTAGATTTCGTAGTGCAATCATTTCTAAAGTAAAGGGTAAAGCACTGGCGAGTATCGCTAAAGTGATGAATAACATTAGATGATTAATTTCAAATACGCTTGCTGGCAAGCCGATACTGAGGGCGATCGGCATGAGAATGATACTTCCAACAAACATGCCTAAACATACGGTGTGATTACCTGAAACTCCCGAAGGCCGCTGACCAGCAATAATATAAAGTGCCCAACATGCGCCAGCTGCCAACGCAAAAAATACACCAAGTAAATCCAAAGGTTGTTTGGCTTGGTCAAAGGGAAATAAAAGGATCAGTCCAATAATGGCCAAACTAACCCAAATAAAATCAAACTTTTGACGCGCATAATATAAGGCCACACTGAGTGGACCAATAAATTCAAATGAAACTGCTAAACCGAGTGGAAGACGATCAATGGCAAGATAGAACAACATATTCATGCCAGCTAATGCGACACCATAACTGACAATGGCTGTCCATTTAATTTGTTTAAATTGAATTTTCCAAACTTGAAAAATAAGCGCCAAAATCACAGCACTAAATGTCAGACGTAGAGCTGACACAGTAATGATCGGGAATTGTTCAAATAAAACTTTTGCTAATGAACCACTACTTTGTAGACTGATCATGGCGATCAATAACAAACCGAGTGCTTGTAACTGCGGGTTTATTTTTAACAAAGACATGGTTTTAAACGTATGGTGGTTAGATTAGAAAGGGATATCTTTCATCTAAGTTGGCGGAGCCTACGTCAACTCAGATGAAACACCATAAAAAAACCACAGCTCGAAAAAGCTGTGGTTTTCCAAACGTATTAGAGATTAGAACAATACGCGAGCGCGGATTGTACCTTCTACGTTATGAAGTGTATCAAGTGCTTCAGCAGAAGCTGTAGCATCAACGTCCATGACTAAATAACCCACATCACCTTTGGTCATAAGAGACTGACCTGAGATGTTAATGCCGTGTTCAGCAAACAGGTTGTTAATTTTAGACAACACGCCTGGAATGTTTTTGTGAATGTGAAGTAAACGGTGTTTACCTTCAGTCAATGGAAGCGCAATTTCAGGGAAGTTAACTGCTGACAATGTCATACCTTTGTCAGAGTAAGCAACGAATTTCTCTGCAACTTCTAGACCGATGTTTGCTTGAGCTTCCATCGTAGAACCACCCACGTGCGGTGTTAAAATCACGTTCGGGATATTACGTAGTGGAGAGATAAACTCTTCACCGTTCGCTTTAGGCTCTTTCGGGAATACGTCAACAGCAGCACCAGCCAAATGACCTGATTTCAGAGCATCAGCTAAATCTTCAATTACTACACATGTACCACGTGCAGCATTGATGAAGATTGAACCTTGTTTCATCTGAGCAAATTGCTCTTTGGTCATGAAATTACGTGTAGAAGGAACATCTGGCACGTGTAGTGATACAACATCAGCATTTGCAAGAAGTTCGCCCATTGAGCCAACTTGGCGAGCATTACCTAAAGGTAATTTTGTTACTGTATCAAAGTAAATCACTTTCATACCCATGCTTTCAGCAAGTACAGAAAGTTGTGAACCAATTGAACCGTAACCCACAATACCTAAAGTTTTACCACGTGTTTCAAATGAACCTACTGCAGATTTGTTCCAACCACCTGCATGTGTATCTGTAGATTTTTCAGGTACACGACGAAGGAGAAGAATAGCTTCAGCTAATACAAGTTCAGCAACAGAACGAGTATTTGAGTATGGTGCGTTGAACACTGGAATACCACGGCTCATCGCAGCATTCAAGTTCACTTGGTTTGTACCAATACAAAAACAACCGACCGCGATCAATTTATTCGCAGCTTCAAAAACTTCTTCAGTTAATTGTGTGCGCGAACGAATACCGATGAAGTGAGCATCTTTAATCGCTTCTTTCAGCGCTTCACCTTCAAGCGCAGTTTTACGATAGTCGATGTTGGTGTATCCAGCAGCATTCAAAGTGTCGATTGCGTTTTGGTGAACGCCTTCTAACAATAGGAAACGAATTTTATCTTTAGGCAAAGAGAGATGTTGGCTCATTACGGCTCCGCTACAAAGGCCAAATTTAGTGGCAGTATGATAGCATACGTGAGCGTGCTATATACATTTCCTTTATGACTTGAGCTATGGATATTTTTGCAAGATATAGTCCTTATCAGACAAACTGCGGTTGAATTAACTGCATCATATCTAAGTAACATTCGCAAAATGTCTGATTTTATCGGGGTTTCATGGGAAAATGCTTTATAATGCACAATCGTGAAATTGACTCATCCAGTCGTGGTGATATTTTCTTCACATTCGCTTAACAAATACGCTTTTAAAATCTTGATTAAAGGTTTGTTTTTTAAGCAATCTACAACTTGTATCTTTCTTGCTAGGTCTGCAAACGATGAATGCTCCAGTTGCTTTAACCCCAGAGTTATTGACTCAATTAACGTCAATTGTTGGTGAAAACCGTATCAAAACTGATACGGACAGCCTACAAAATTGGGGACGCGATCACACTAAACATTTTGATCCAAACCCATCAGTCATCGTTTTTCCTTCGACGACTGAACAAGTTCAGGCAATTGTGAAACTAGCAAACCAATTTAATGTTGCTGTGACACCGTCAGGTGGTCGTACTGGTCTTTCTGCAGGGGCTGTCGCTGCCAACGGTGAAATCGTGGTCAGCATGGACAAGATGAACCAAATTTTGGAATTCTTCCCAGCAGACCGTATGGTACGTGTACAAGCAGGTGTGGTGACTGAGCAACTTCAGAACTATGCTGAAGAGCAAGGTATGTATTATCCAGTTGATTTCGCTTCAGCTGGTTCATCACAAATTGGTGGTAACATCGGTACTAATGCTGGTGGTATTAAAGTCATTAAATACGGTATGACACGTAACTGGGTACTCGGTCTGACTGTAGTCACTGGTAAAGGGGATGTGCTGCGTTTAAACAAAGGCATGATCAAGAATGCGACAGGTTATGCGTTGCAACACTTATTTATTGGTGGTGAAGGTACTTTAGGTTTAGTGACTGAAGCGGAAATTAAACTTGAGCGTCAACCACAAGATCTGCAAGTAATGGTGCTCGGTGTACCTGACTTTGATGCAGTGATGCCAGTTCTTCACGCGTTCCAAGCGAAAATTGATTTAACTGCGTTCGAGTTCTTCGGTGAACTTGCGATGCAAAAAGTATTGGCAAATGGTCACGTGCAACGTCCATTTGAAACTGAATGCCCATTCTATGTATTGCTTGAGTTTGAAGCGCCATTTGAGCCAATTATGGACAAGGCAATGGAAATCTTTGAGCATTGTATGGAACAAGGTTGGGTACTTGATGGCGTGCTTAGTCAAAGCTTAGACCAAGTAGAAAGCTTATGGCGTCTGCGTGAAGATATTTCTGAGTCAATCGCACCATTTATCCCATACAAAAATGATATTTCAGTGCTCATCACACACGTACCTGCATTCATTAAAGAAATTGATGCAATTGTTGCTGACAATTATCCTGACTTTGAAATTTGCTGGTTTGGTCATATTGGCGATGGTAACTTGCACTTAAATATCTTAAAGCCTGAAAATTTAACCAAAGATGAATTCTTTGCGAAATGTCAGGTGGTGAACAAGTATGTATTTGATACTGTGAAAAAGTATGATGGTTCAATTTCTGCGGAACATGGTGTGGGTATGACGAAGAAGCCATATCTTGAGTACACACGTTCAGCTGAAGAAATTGAATATATGAAAGCACTCAAACAAGTATTTGATCCAAATGGGATTATGAATCCAGGTAAATTATTTGATTTGTGAAACAAAATCTATCTATAAATAAGGTCTAAAAAACAGCATGCTTGTCATGCTGTTTTTTTATTTCATGAGAAATTTTAATGTTAAAAAGAATAATTTTTCTAAGTGCAATTGCACTTTCACTTAATGCATGTATAGGTCAAAAACAGTTGAATGAGATCAATACTAAAAATCATAATTCTGAAGCTGGTCAAGTAGAAACGTCGAAACAAAATGCCAATTCTGTTCAAAACTCTCCTTTAGATCAAGTGTATCGGAAAATTCAAAGCTTTGAAGATATGAGAACAGTAGATTTACAACAGGAATTCGATACACCTGAATCTGGAAAATCTCATGCAAAAGTAACTGTCACCTATGGTGGACTAGCGGATGACTCTGTTTCTGCACAACGTGAAACTTACCAATTTGAATATATTAATAGTGAGTGGAAAGAAATATCAAAAGATGAAACTTGGAAATGTGGTCGTGGACCAGATACTACAAATTTTCATAATAAATTATGCCCTTAAAAATTTACTTTCGAAATTTTCCATAAAATTGTTACGAGCGTCATTTGAACTGTTTAAATTCAAAAATGTAGCATCAATATGCTGCATTTTTTATTCGTATTTCTCGTTCTATTAATCATTTTTAATGAGCTTTAGAAAAAATAACATACATATCTGTTCTTTTTTGTCACAACAGTTCAGAACATCATATGTAAAAGATCAATGGCGAACTGAGTAAAACAATGATGATGAAAATAATGACCACAGTTGGTCTAGTTAGTATGATGCTCACGGGGTGTGCTACTACGAAAAATGTTATTTCTAAAGTACATGGGAATGACACTCCTTTAGAGCAAGTCTTGAAGCTACATCCTGAATTACGCAATGAGCTTGCGACTGTTGAATTACGTCAGTATTTTAATCGTGCCGAAGCACCGACCGTAGCCGAAGTCAAAGTGACACAAACAGGCTTGATGGATGACTCAATTGCTGCCGAGCGCTTTATCTATAGTTTTAAATTGAACGATGGTAAATGGCAGCAAGTTAATAAGAAAACGGAATACAAATGTGTGCGAGGAAAAAATACAAAATCTTTCCAAACTGCGCTTTGTCCATGACATCAGACCAGAAATTCGGTTTAAAAAGGCATAGTGAGTTATGCCTTTTTTATTGCATGCACTATTGAGTCGAATAAGGATGAGTAGACGAGAAGCGCCACTCACGATAGCAAATATAGCCCATCGCTAAAATGGGAAAAATCATACATAAGAAGCCAAACAACATATAAGTAATCGCACCTAATATTGCACCTGAACTGAAGGATAAAATAGTCGGTAAGATTTTTAGAATATTTTGTTTGGCAACTTGTTTGCGTTCTTCTGATACATGAGGCGCCCCATAAGCAATAGTAAAATCAATGGTTAGTTGAGCAAGATTGCCCGTCATTAAGGTTGAGGTGGCCATTGTAGATAGTAATGTTCGGATAATGGCATTTCGAATTCCCATTGCAGCAATGCCCAATGTTGCGGTAAGTATTGCGCCAAATTCAGCCAAAGTATAAAAGGGGCTGAAATTAAGTCCTGCCAGCATGAAGAGCGTTAACAGTATTGTCTCTGCAATAAAGAACCCCAGTAAGATGTTCGGATACTTGTCTTTCCAACGTTGTTCACACCACGCAGTAATACCAATCGTAACTACGAAAATGCCAATAAAAAGAGCCCACAGTCCTAATCCTCCCAAGATCGTTTCTTTGCCTGCAGTCACGATATAGCCAGTAACATGATTGGTATAAATGCCAAATAATGAAATAAATCCAACGGTATTTAGCCAACCACCGACGAGCGATAGAATCGAAGCTTCATGATGATGTCGCCAGCGATTTTTAATTGGTATGTAGCATTTTGACATAGTTCTAAAAGCTCAAGGTGTACTGAGAGATTACTTCGACAAAACAAGTGTTTTATCGAGTCTGCAGATCCTTTGCTTTGTGGAATTAATCCACATGAACATTAAGTAATTAAAAGTTTCATATTGATCAGTGGTGAATGTTCAGATTAGATGATTTCTAACATTTTATATGTTTCAAATTGCATCAAATTTTGATGACAAAAATATTTCAATTGATAAAACACAACTGAAAGCATCATAAAATTAACGTAGAGGGAAATCTAAAACCGCATTAAACTAAAGTCATTCAATAAATAAGATAAAAAATGAAAACACTCGCTTTTATCCATCGTAACGACAGTCATTTTTCAGTTGGAGACTTTAATCCGGTTGTGTCTGTTTTTTCACACTATGAACTCGGAAATACAGTATCCCCATTTTTACTTCTCGATCATATTGGTCCCGGTATGTTGAAACCCTCTCAACTGCGTAAAGGCGTTGAAGAGCATCCGCACCGTGGTTTTGAGACAGTCACGTTCGTGTATGAAGGTGAGTTAGAGCATTGGGATTCGCAAGGTGGTGGAGGTGTTATTCAGAAAGGTGATGTACAGTGGATGACTGCTGCATCAGGCATTATTCATAAAGAAAAATTTAGTGAGTCATTTTCCCGAGAAGGTGGACGATTTGAAATGATTCAGCTGTGGGTGAATTTGCCAGCAACTGCAAAAAAAACGAATCCGCGTTATCAAAGCTTACTTAAATCTAACATCCCAGTTGTAGATTTAGCTCATGATGTGGGTACTGCGCGTGTCATTGCTGGGGCCTTTATGCAAGTGCAAGGACCAGCATTAGTCCACAGTCCTTTGCTGGTTTTGGATTTGGATTTAAAAGCAGGTCACACACTCACATTACCAGCAGGACATTTGGATACCACACTGATGTATATGCGCCGTGGTAAAGTTGAATTTGGTACAGATGATGAATTACTGACTGATCAGGGAATGGCGGTGTTTTCAAGTCATGGTGAAAATGTTGAATTCACCACATTGTCTGATAGCAAAATTTTATATCTCATGGGGCAGCCGCTGAACGAGCCTTTAGTCGGGCGTGGTTTTTATGTCATGAATACGCAAGATGAGATTGTTGAAGCGATTGAGGAAATGAAGCATGGTACTTTTTTGAAAAGTCATGCAATTGATGCCAAATGATGTCAATGTTTGGGTGAGAAATTGATTTACGATAAAGGCTAAATTTTCGTTTAATTTTCAGACTTTGTTTCGTAGTTCAGTGTTACAAAAACGCAAAACTTTGTCATGGCATTGTGATGCATTTCACGTAAACTACGCTTCCAAAAAATATTCAAACATGTGAAAAAAACATGCAAAAGGTGAGTAAAGCAACCTTAAGTCGGGCAACAATTATGTTTCCTTTGGCATTGGTGCTCTTCGAATTTTCAGTCTATATCTGTAATGATCTTGTACAACCTGCGATGCTTACGATTACACGTGAGTTTGGTGTAGGCAGTGAGTGGGCGCCATCATCCATGTCTTTCTTTTTATTGGGTGGAGCATCTTTGGCGTGGTTTTTAGGACCGTTATCAGATCGCTTAGGTCGTAAAAAAGTACTCCTTGGAGGTGTTTTCTTTTTTGTAGTCTGCTGTTTGCTCATTTTATTCACCCAGTCTATAGAGCAATTTCTTGCATTTCGTTTTTTACAAGGGATTGGGCTGACCATTATTTCAGCTGTGGGTTATGCTGCCATCCAAGAAATTTTTGAAGAAAGAGATGCGATTAAAGTCATGGCTTTAATGGCGAATATTTCATTGATCGCACCATTGCTTGGTCCTGTGCTCGGCGCATTTATGATAGACCATGTGTCTTGGCATTGGGGTTTCATTGGGATTGCCTTTTTAGCAGCCTTAAGTTGGTTTGGTCTTAAAGCAAAAATGCCTGAGCAGCATTTGAGTATTCCAAAGCAACCATTAAGTTATGTATGGGATGATTTCAAAGCCATTTTTAAAAATAAAAAATTTATGGGCTTGGCTTTGTCAGTACCCATGGTCTCAATTCCACTAATTTTGTGGATCGCTATGTCACCTGTAATTTTGGTCGAACAGCTCGGTCTGACCAATATGCAATATGGCTATGCACAGGTGCCTGTATTGGGTGGTTTAATTATTGGAAATATTGTCCTGATTCGTGTTATTGATCGCTATGCAGTAGGAAAGACCGTGGTAGTTGCATTGCCGTTGATGTTGGTTGGAACGCTTATTGTTTTGGCTGGTGCGATTTGGCAGGATTATTTATTATGGTGCTTAATTATCGGTATGACCTTAATCAGTTTTGGTGAGGGCTGCAGTTTTTCTGTGCTTTATCGTTTTAGTTTAGATGCTTCTGAGGTATCTAAAGGAACTGTTGCTGCCGCAGTAGGCATGATTATGATGATTGCATTCTTTGTTGTGATCGAAATTGTACGCATTATGTATGAATCCTATGGCACGATGGCATATGCATTGGCTTGTTTTATCCTTATTGCACTATGGTTTAGTGCTCCAAGAAAAATTGTTCATCAGATCATGCAAGAAAGAGCCACTTCAGCATAAAAAATCCTCCTTGTGGAGGATTTTTTAATCATTGTATTTGTTCGAGATGTTTGAGTTTACGATCAAAAATAAAAGGGGCAAAGGGTAGAACGGAAGCTATCAGCCCAAGAATAAATACATTGATAGACCACTTTTGCTTCTCGCATACCACAAATAATGCGACTAAAAACAGCACAAATAGAACGCCATGTCCCATGCCAATATATTTCACATAAATAGGCTGATCCAACATATATTTCATTGGCATGGCAAAAAAGAGCAGTAGTAGGAATGAAATCCCTTCAAGTAAACCAATAATACGTAAGGACTTAATATTCATTCTCAAACCCCACAAAAGAAGACATCCTATTTTACCTAATCGTTGTTGTAGCAAAGTTAGAATCTATGTGGACTAGATCGCATTGTTTAAGGGAAATATAATTTATAATAATCGTTTTTTATGATAGTAGATTTAAAAATAAGCTAATATGTCAATCATGTCTATAAAGATGGATATGAAGTGATACTCACAACATTTTATAGATCATCAGCGAAATAAAAAAAGGACTAAGCTAGAGCTTAATCCTTTGATGAGTCTTGAGTGTAGCTTAGCGTATAACACCACATGCTACACGATCACCCCCACCACCTAGTGGTTTAGGTTGGTCTGAATAATTGTCACCACCTGCATGTACCATGATGGATAGACCTTGAATGTCTGCAAGTGTGAGACGTGGTGCAATCACTTGTGTTTTTGCATTACCTGACGCGTCAACATTTAACACTGGTAAGTCACCTAGATGACCATCGTTTGGCGTACCATGCCCAGGCGCTTGATTTGGATTGTAATGTCCACCAGCGGCAAGCGCAGCCCCCATTTTGCCATCTTTTTCAGCAGGCTCACATGAGCCTTTTTCATGGATATGGAACCCGTGATATCCAGGTGATAATTTAGTTAAGTCCGTTGTGATCACAAGACCTTTGTCACTATCTTGGAAGCTAATCGTTCCAATTTGATCATGAACTCCTTGAGCACTCACCGCATTTACAGGAATGGTTTGGATTTTAGTGTTGGATTCTTTGGATGCAGATGTATTTTGCGTTGCTGCACATCCCACAAAGCCTAAACTCAGCAATGCACTGAGCATAGAAACTTTGAATGCTGAAACTTTCGATTGCATTTGCATGCTGTTCTATCCTTGTTCCATGTAAGTGATAACGCATTGAAACAAATTTGGCATTTAGCAACAAGAACGATTTAAGTATTTGATTGTATAGATTTCTTATCAGTAAAAAATAAAACACCACTTATGAGAGTGGTGTTTCATTGTCTTGATCGTAGGCCATCGTGGCTTTAGGCACGGGTTCTGGTTCCAGTGTTTCATGTAACCATTCACGCCAAATGGCTAAAAGAATGGCGAGAATTACAGGACCAATAAAGAGTCCAACTAAACCAAAGCTCGCTAAACCACCCAATACACCAAACATGATCAATAAGAACGGAATTTGAGTAGCACCTGAAATGACCAAAGGACGAATGACATTATCGGCTGTACTCACCACACAAACGCCCCAAGCCATTACGCCAATCGCCTCAACGGTCTGACCTTGTGAAAATAACCACAGTGAAACAGCACCATATGCCACTGGAGGACCAAAAGGAATTAGCGCCATGATAAAGGTCATAATGGTTAAAAGCATTGGATTTGGAACACCAGCAACGTAATAGCTGATTCCTGCCAATATCGACTGTGCAACGGCAGTCAAACCAACACCATATACCACTGCACGCGTTGTTTCAGAGATCGTGTCGATATAATGTTGGATACGTGGACCAATGACTTTCTCCATCGCTTTACTGACCTGTTGAACAATCGTTTGTCCATCACGGTAAAAGAAAAAGAGAGAGAGCATGGCAAAACCAAGTTTGACTAAATTTTTGGTAATTTCGCTAATCACGAATTTACCGTAATTTAGATGTCCTTGAATCCATACACTAATATTACTAAAAAGTGCATTTGGGTCGGCATTGATGTCACGTACAATTCGAGAAACTTCTTTACCTACAATGGGTAACTCACGTATCACGTCAGGGACGGTGATATGACCAGAAGCCAGTTGGCGCTGTAAATCAAAGAATAAGTTTCGGCCTTCATGTTGAAGTAAGAAGATAGCAAAGGTGAACGGTAAACCGACAACGAGTGCCAATAAGAACGTCATAACAGACGCACCCAATGTAGGTCGATTACCACACCAAGCGAGAATACGTTTGTATAAAGGCCAAGTCATATAGGCGATAATACAAGCCCATAACACAGGTACGATAAAGTATTTGACAATGTCATATCCCAAATAAAGCAGAATAAAAAACAAGCCAAATAAAAGTACACGCTGTAAAGTTGGATTAAAATCTTGCACTAAAGTCTCTGATCTATATTCTTGATTTTCAAACGTATCTGCCGCACATCTGATTCATTTCGAGTATGCATTTAACATCATATATGAAAATGAAAAAAAAGTGCGATGACAATCTGTATTCTTTATTTAGAACCAATCACTTGGATCATCAATTAAAACATCTAACAAGGGTTGCCATTGTTGTTGTATTGATAAATAAGTTTTTTGATTTTTATCAAAAATATTGAGACCCTGCATCGCCAATTGACCATAAGCTGTTCGTTCAGAAATCCAAGCAACAGGTTGTTGTTCAATCTTGGCAAAGAACTGTTGGATCTCTTGAGTACTCTGACTATTTGGTTTAACACGATTTGCCACCAAATGAACTTGAACTTTACCTTTCCGAATACGTTTAATGTCATGAATGTGTTTTAAGAAACGACGCGTGCTGTCGATATCAAAAAAAGAAGGTTGCAGAGGTGTGACCACTGCATGACATTCTGCAATTAATTGTTCTGCGTGTTCGCCTGTTAATGCACCTGGAGCATCAATAATCAGATAATCAAGATTCTTCGGTGCATCACCAATCGATTTTTCATGGCGCCAATCTAAACTTTGAATGTGTGTTGCTGATTTTGGGCGCTGCTTTAACCATTGCAATGCAGATTTTTGATTGTCCGCATCCGCCAATGCAACTTTATAACCTTTCTGTGCGAGTGCTGTCGCCAGTGTAATCGCAGAAATTGTTTTTCCACAGCCACCTTTTTGGTTGGCAATCAGTATCGTTTTCATGAGTTTAAAATTATACATGCTTCAAATAAGGTCTGATCTTAGCTTAGCATTAAAATCAGCCAAAACGCGCATACATGACAAAAGTTTAGTTCTTGTTTAAATTGTCCGCATAACAAGTCATAGAGAACGTCAATGTCCATTTGGATGGCAATGTTAATAGGCGCCTGTATTGGCGTGGTAATCACCACAATGATGTTGAGCTCAACCCGCAATGGCCGTATCAAAGCAGAATATGAACAATATATTGCAGAGCTTGAACTTGAGCATCAACACGCATTAGCTGCTGCTCAAAAACGCAGTGTAAATACCAGTCGTGCGGTGCTGAAAGGTAAAATGGCTGAACAGTTAGCACCGATTATGCCTGAATTTCAATATTTACCCAGTGATGCTAAATTCTTAGGTGATCCTGTCGACTATGTGGTATTTGATGGATATACAGATTTCCGTGATGGTGATGGCGCGGCAGAAGATATTGAAGTTGTATTGATTGATATTAAAAGTGGTGGAGCACGGCTCACCAAAGGTCAGACGGCAATTGCGAATGCAATTGCCGAAGGGCGTGTGCGTTTTGAGACGATCCGTATCGACTTTCAAGACTAGCTTGGATCAATAATCCACTATGTGAAGTGGTCAGTTGGTTTTAGTCGCACGAGCAAGCATCATGCGACGACCTACTTTGGGCACTTCTTCTGCTTCGAAATAATCGAGTTCAGAAATTTCAAAGCCAGCATCAAGCAGTGCTTGCTCGATATTTCTGTTCAAATGACAACCATCGGCAATCACTTTCTGTACTGGCGTTAAAAGATCTTGAAGACGCTTTAAACTCTTTTGCTGTTGTGCATCGTAAGCGACATGTTCAACCAAATGCAAAGTGCCACCGATGCGTAATACACGTTTAATTTCATGTAGAACTTGTTGAACATGACTCACACTACACAATGTCCATGTGCTGACGACATGTTGAATAGATTGATCTTCAAAAGGTAAATTTTCCGCTTTAGCATGAACATGTTCCACATGGAACGGTGCATCTTGAATACGTTGTTCAGCTAATTTGTATACATCTAGACTCGGTTCAAGCGCATAGAGACTGTCCACAGCTTGATAAAATGGCAGGTTAATTCCTGTACCAAAACCAATTTCTAATACTTCACCTTGAATCGGAAGCAGAAGACGGCGTCTGCTGTCCATCATACTTGGTAACTGCATGACTTGATTCAGAATATGAGGGAATACTCGTTGCTGATAAAATTTATAGATCATTTTTGTTCTTAACATCTTCCATTATTCGATTATTTTACACGCTGAATACACTTTTAACAGTAGACAAAATTGTGACTAAATCACGATAGATTGTTACTGTTCATCAATTTCCTTTTCAGAATGAAGTTCTAAGATAGATCATATAGATTTAGGTTAAATACAATTCAGTCGGATGTTGTCCATAGTAAATGTATGTGCTGCTGTTGAGTTGTTTTTGACACTTAGAAAGAAGGATGGATGTCTGTTGAAAAAGTTAGTTCTCGCATTATGTATCGCCCTTGGTGGTGTTTCGGCTTATAGCTCTGCCAGTGTGAAGTCGAGCGACTTTAATATTGCCAATGGTTTGCCCCCAGCATCCGCGGATCAAAAAATTTCGGTACTGGAACCTTTTGAAGGGGAATTTCGTATTCTTGGTTCAAAAGAATATACCGATGATCCGCAAGCCCAATTTTCACCCATCGACTATGCCGTGACCCGCGGTATTTTCACAGAACCTGAAATTGCACGACAAATTTCGATTAATCAGTATGACCGCTACTTAAATTGGAAAATGGCAAAACCACCGATTCACCCACGCTTAGCAACACAGTTGGTGAGTAACATGCACATTATCCCGGCTAATCCAGAAATTGCGAAAGAGATTAAGAAAGTTCAACGCGGTGATCTGGTGCGCTTAGAAGGGGAATTGGTGCAAATTAATGCCAAAGATTTGGTGTGGAAGTCAGCTTTGGATTGGAATGGTATCGGCGATGGTGCATGCAAATTAATTCGCGTCGAATCAATTGAATGGTTAGAAAAGCGCAATATTTAAACAGGATTTGAGATTGATGAGTTTGAAATGACTTTCAGCTCAAAGTCTTCATCATTAGAGAAATGAGAGAGTGTGGATCATGAGCGTTGGCAAGACATCCTTATGGATAAGTTTATGTATTGGCGTACTCGGGAGTAGTCTTGCCTCATGTCAAAATCCAGTCTCTGAAGTGCAAGCGGAGTCCCATCACTATACTGATCAGCAAAATTGTCCTGCACTATTGGTGATGAAAGTGGGTGAAACCTTAGAATTTAATGCAGCAGAAAATCCAAGTACGGGTTATCAATGGCAAATCATGCAACCGCTTCATCTCTTTAAAGTTGAAGAACAATATTTGGCGACTGAAAAATCAAAAGCGATGGTAGGCGTTGGAGGTGAAAAGACAGTGAAGCTGACTGCGCTAAAGCCTGGTCAGGAACTCATTGAATTGGCGTATGTGCGACCTTGGGAAGTTGCTCAAGACCGTACTCAAACAGATGCCCCAACATCGTGGCAATGTCGAGTACGTATTTCTTAAGCAGGCAGAAGACTGTTTCTAAAATTGTGCTGTACTTTTACTATGTACGCTATTGTTCTTTCGTGACACTAGTATTTTGACTCCAATGTTGGAGTTGGGCTTTCGCAGTATAATAATCACTCATATTTCGAATTGCATCTTTAGGATTTCGAAGCTCATCTTCGGGAGACTGTTCGAGCTCTTGATAGACCTCAATCTGATTTTCCCAGTATTGATAAAATAAGCCTTGAATATATCTACCTTGTTCCGTCTTAAGATCTAATTCTTTCAACATATTGAGGGAGGACTGAATGAGATCTCGTTTACGCTGAAACTCCATATCCGCATTTAAATTGCCATCTGCTTTTAATTGCTGAAGTTCTGCGTCTAGCTCACCACTTAATTGCTCAAAACTTTGATCATATTGATTCAGCAAAGCAACGTCATGTGCGTCATTTGGAGTGGATTCAAACGATTTGATCGGCTGTGCTTCAATTTGTGTTTTCAATTCAACAGATGGATCAACGGATTCTTTTTGTTCGGTCTGAGGGTTTTGTTCTGTTTTTTGACATCCAATGAGCATGAAAGGCATACTCAAGCAGAGTGCAAATATCGAAAGTCGAATAGGGTGAAGATTTGCCGTCATGAGAGTCAATCCTCTGTTGGTTTTTTTAATGAATGATCGAGATTAAGTTTAGTTTATCGCGCACGATAGTGATAGGCATAAGTGATATAAGGAAAGGAAACTTCATCATGGAGCATGAGTCCCGTATGTTCAAATACGATCGATTCAAATGCTGTCTTCATTTTTGCTTGGTCTGCCGCTGACATTGCCGCAATAAAACTGGTAGATAAGAGTCGTTTGCTGATGACCTGTTCAACACTGCCGACTTGATGCTGAGTGAAGGTGCTTAAACTTTGGAATTCAAATAATTCTTGCTGCTGAAATACATTTTGCCATTGGTTGCTATGAAAGCGTGGCGTATCGGACTCAAAAGGTGCGATGTAATCTGCCAATGCTTTGACCCAATCCACTGAGATATCTCGTTGGTTCCAGACTAGACCTAAATGCCCTTGGGGTTTAAGAAGGCGATGCATTTCTTGCAATGTTTGTCGTTCAGCAAACCAATGAAATGACTGTGCGCATAAAATAGCATCAACACTATGCGTTGATTGCGCAATTTGATGGCTTGATGCTTGTAGTGTCTTCACCTCAGGATGTACTATTTTCAATTGTTCGAGCATTGCTGGAATCGGTTCAACGGCGATTATGTTCGAGGTGACTTGTTTTAGATAGTGCAGGAATTTTCCTGTCCCTGAACCTAAGTCAATCGCAACTGCATCAGGATGAATATTCAACTCATCTTTCAACCACGTGACGATAGCCTGTGGATAATTTGGTCGGACTTGTTGATAAAGTTCAGCCGCAGAACTAAACCCATTTTCAGCAGCAGGATGAAGTGAATGTGTCATATTTTGCGCTTTTTAATCTGAACAGTATCTATAAAATATGACACCGACAATGTGATGTAAGCAAGTGAACGATTGATTCATTTTGCAAACCAGATGATGAGAACCCTTTTTTGGAATTGCAATGGATAAGCAAATAGTATTTGAAGACGAACACATCAGAGCAATTTATTTAAAAGGAACAACAGAAACATTGGTTCTCTCTTTTGGTGACTTGATCAGTCGTGCCAAAGGCAATGCCATTAATGCTGAAAAATCCTTAGCCAAATATGACTACAATGTCATAGGTATCATGCCAAAACAAAAGTCATGGTTCCCATCACAGAGCATGCACGCTTTAATCGAGCAAATATCACCTTTGTTGAATCAATTTCAGCGTGTCGTGGCTTATGGTGGTTCTATGGGCGGCTACGCAGCGATTAAGTACAGTAAGCGATTAGGCGCAGCACGTGTGGTCTCTATGGTGCCACAATATTCAATTAATCCCGCTGAAATCGAAGACCGCCGTTATACTGATTTTTACGATCCTAACGTCAATGCTGACATGCAAATTGACGTGACAGATATTGCGTCCGATGCAGAATATATCGTGGTTTATGATCCTTACTTTGATCTGGATCGCGAGCACTATGAAAAGATTAAGCCACTTATTCCTCAACTCAATACACTTCATTTACCTTATACAGGCCATGATGCGGTTGCTGTATTAGCAAATTCTGCGTTATTGCATGATTTTATTGAACATGAATTTGATGCAACCTACTTTTATCGCCAGATTCGAGCAGTTAAAAAGAACAGTAAATTTTACTATCGAAGCGTGATCGCACATCTGCTTGGCACCCACAATGAAGCATTGGGAAATATTTTAAAAACCATCGATCTACAACTAGACAGTAGCTTTTTTGATGCCAGTCTTAAACAGACGATTACCCGTATTTTGCTGACCAATAAACGAGTTGATGAGCAAGATCTACAAAAGCTTGGTATTTCGATTCATTTGCCGTTTGAAAATAAAACACAACTTCATGACAGCTTTGGCAAAGTGTTGGTCTTTAACGTGATCACCCAAAAACTAGAAAGCTATGAACAACATGTGATTGATATTAATGGTAAATATATTATTCCATTACATGTGGAAAGTACTGGATTGGCCCAGATTGAAATTAAAAAACAGCACTATCTCATTTGTATGAATGATCGCCGTGTCACCAAATTGATCAAAATGGATGATGCGCTCAGTGCGGATATGAGCCCTTTGATTGTGAAAAAGGGCGAAGGTTTCTTTAGCATCAGTTATAAGCATCTCTATATGCACTGCGATGAGTTAGGAAACTGTATTTTTGAATCAGATACTGTTGGTGAAGCAGAAAAATTTTCAGTGGAGTAAGGCTGAATTTTTCACAGTAATTGATCAAAGCGCTTCGGCGCTTTTTTTATCTTTAAGTAAAAAAGATAGAGTGTGTGATAGGTCTCAATCTGTCATAAAAAGTGATATTGTTTAAAATTTACCCGTGTTTATTTTGTAACGAAAGCGACGGAATGGCTCTGTTTCGTTGCTAAGATCAGGCAATATATAACGAATTTGAATGATTCAAATGATGATGTATTCATGAATATCAGAATATTCATGCATCTTTCACGTGTCTACTTGAGCACAAAAAAACCCATATAAATGGAATTTAGGTGGGACAAATGAATAAAAAGAAAATTGCAAAAACTGAAACAGGAATGAATCCTCCAAAACAATCGCGTACACATCGTCGTGTTATGCAGGTGATTCAAACCGCTGAAAAACTTTTAGTTAAAATGGGCTTAGAGTCAATTTCAATTCCTGAAATTGCCAATGCTTCAAACATTCCAAGAGCGAGTATTTATCAGTTCTTTCCGACAAAATATGATTTGTTGCATCATATGGCACAGTTGCATTTGCAGAAACTAGTAAGCTTGCTCAAGGAAGCTGGTTTAAACGTCATACGCGAACATCCGCACGAAAGTATGGCGGCTTATGGTCGAATGGTGGCTGCAGCTGTGATTGAAACCACTGCCAAGTTTTATAATGAATCTGCTGTGGCACGATTATTAATATTGTCAGGTCCACTGAACCGACAAGTGTATTTACGTCATCAAATGGAACTCAAACAGTTCAGTCAAGATTTAAGAGATGCACTTAAAGCAATTCGGGTAGATGATTATTTACCGCAACAACCTGACAGTATGTTGATCATTATTGAAATGATCTTTACTTGTATGAAACATGGTTATTACACAGAAGATCGGATTTCTGAACGTATTTGTGAAGAGGCGTATCGTTTGGCGACTGCATATTTAAATGCACTAAAAGAAGGTCAATTTTCCCTAAAAGCACAGCGTGCAGCAACGACGCAATCTGAGACAAAAAACCAGTCAAATCAACTATTGTTGACTTACAATTAAGCTTACAATCAGTTGAATTATCATGAAAATCTTGCAGTCGAAATGCAGATAAATATTGCTGAGGTTCAACGTGAAAGCTGTTTTTTTGGATCAATTCTCTCTCGATCAGAATGATTTAGATTTTTCGGGGTGGTATCAAGTCTTTGATGAGGTAACATTCTTTGAGCGCACTGATCCAGATCAAGTGCTTGAACGCATTGCGGATGTAGATGTGGTGGTGACCAATAAAGTGGTGATTACGGCAGACATGATGCAAAAACGACCGCAGCTTAAATTAATTTTAATTTCTGCCACAGGCACCAATAATGTCGATTTAATCCAAGCAAAAGCTCAAAACATTGTGGTATGTAACTGTCAGGCATATGGTACTGCCGCTGTAGCTCAACATACCATGATGTTGATGCTCAACTTGGCAACGTCTTTTATTCAATATGATCGTGCAGTTCGTGCGGGTGAATGGAATAAAGCATCACAATTCTGTTTATTAGATTTCCCCATTGCTGAATTGAATGGTAAGACCTTAGGGATTTTGGGCTATGGTGAACTTGGTCAAGCCGTAGCGAAATTGGCTGAAGCCTTTGGTATGAAGGTGATTGTGGCTCATTTACCAGGACGACCTGCAGCCGCTGATCGTGTCAGTTTAGAAAGCTTGCTGCGTCAATCAGACTTTATTAGCTTACATTGTCCATTAACTGAAACAACACGCGACTTAATTGATGCAGAAGCATTCAGTCTAATGAAAGAAAGTGCATATTTAATTAATTGTGCCCGTGGTGGCATTGTGAATGAACAAGCATTGGCGGAAGCACTAATAAATCGGAGAATCGCAGGGGCAGCGACTGATGTATTGAGTATAGAACCGCCTCAGCAAGGCAATGTGTTATTGAATTCGGATATCCCTAATCTCATTATTACACCACACAGCGCATGGGGAAGCGTTGAAGCACGTCAACGCATTGTGCAACAAGTACAGGAAAACGCAGCTGCATTTAAAGCGGGTCAGCCGATCCGTCAAGTCAACTGAAGTTAAGCGATAAAAAAAGGTACTGTGAGAAGCACCTTTTTTCTTGAAGAGATATAAATAAACTCAACCTAATAAATAAACTCCACTTAGGTTTGAATAAAACGACATGGTTTAACGTGGGACACCTGCATCATTGTCATCTACAGCTGGACTAGAGGTGGTAGCTCCACTATTAGGTAAAGCAACACTTTGACGCTGAATGGTCGGTTCTGCTTCAGGTGCTTGATTTTGACTTGCTAGCGTAGTGTTGGCTGATTGCGCAGTTTCAAGGTTAACTGAATTTTCTTGAACGGGTAAAGCGACCGATGCAGTAGTTGGAGCCGGGGAGGCTGTGACAGCAGGTGCTGTCGTTGGGTTGGGTTGACTCAAACTGCCTCTTTCGATGGGAACACCACCTGCACCGACGAGGTTCTGTTTAGCATGCTGCACAGATTTAACAGCTGTATCTACGCCTTGACGAGCACCGTCACGTAATGCAACCGCTTTTTCATTGGTGAATTCTTTGGTGTTTTGCCAAGCTGAATCGACGGATGGTTTGATTTTAGCAATACCACGCTTGGTCGCATCATCAACGGTGTTGGCTGTATTTTGCAAAGTCTCTTGTGCTTTGACTGCAAGTACTTTGGCTAAATTTGGATTGTCACCGTAAGCAGGATTGTTGCCTGTTAAAGTAGAGTCTTGAGCAAATGTAGTTGCTGAGCATAGCGTAATACAACTTACCAGCATCGTTTTCATTATGTTCATGAAGGATCCTCTTCTCAGTTCTGTATGGGTGGCGCTGTGACTCAATCGTCTCATCTGTACAAAACTTTTGAATTTTTTATCAGTTTCCAAGCAAACTACATGAGCGATGGGGCTGTTTCAATGTTGAAATGTATCTGTAACGTTGTGCTTCGGCAGTTTTAATGATTAAAGCTACAATTTTTATTCATCTTGCATCGCTTAAAGGCTTTTAGGATACAACACCACATTGTGTGCATTGGATCGTGGACAACAAAATTAAAAGTAAAGTTTATCCTCCGATTCTAAGACAGGTGTTGATCAAACCAATATATTCAACATAAAAATGTCTGAGCATGGATTCATGCTCAGACGCTGTCTATAAGAAGTCTAAAAATCAATGCTTCAGATATTGAGTCGGGACTTTTGGTAAAACCACGCTTGATGGGTATTGTGAATTCGAATAGATCGAAATCGATCCCAAAAGCGATGAAGTTAAACTTGGTAATGGGGCAACGCCTTTCCATACATCACTGGAAACCACCGAAATTTGAATACGATGTCCTTTAGGAATAAGCGCAGCAGTTGCTGGAATCTCAACATTGACCAAGACTGGCTTGTTTTTGTCTAAAGGCTGAATATCCGATGCTTTAAATGTATGCCAAGGTTGAATCATTTGTCCTTTGATATAACGAGAACGTGATTCGTCAACTTTACGCATGGACGCTGTGATAATACCCGTGCTTAATGTTTTAGCATTGCCCGTTCTTGGGTCCACATCGGATACACGTACGACTAAACCACTGTCTTTAGAGCTGGATGAAATCCACAAGTCAGCTTGTATCGGTCCATTTAAATAATAGTCTTCAGTTAAAGGGACTGAGTTAAAGACCGAAGCAGGAATATTCGCTAAGTTGCTATTTTCCAGACATGGGAACGGTAGGATAGACGTTGCACCAATGAGAACTTGTTCAACAGTACTTGAGCATAAACCGAAAGCTGGCGCTTGTAATAAGTAGTTTTCACCAGAGCTTGACGTTGGTCGATCTTTTGCAAGATTTCCACGTGTATTTAAGAATAAACGATCAGGTTCTAATGCTACATGCGGCCAATCCGTGCTGACGACATAATCTTCATAACCGTGCACCCATTGTGTGACATTAGGTAGAGTTTCAGCGCCAGTGTTGATGCCTTTTAAATATTGATCAAACCATTGAAGTTGCATTTTGTCTAAACGCGGTACATTACCTTTAGGCAAACTTGGGAAAAGTTGTGCGGCTTGAATGTGTGCCCAAGGTCCAATAAAGGTTTTTACTGTGGTATGACCTTTTAATGCTTCATGCCAAAGCGGTTCACTGCGTTGGAACAAATCACGTGTACCCCCGACAATAAAAGTCGGAACTTTAATATTATTGGCTTGTTCTAACAACGATCGTTCTTGCCAAAAGTCATTATCAAAAGCATCAGCTTTGCCTTTTAGAGCATTGGCAAAAAGCGGTATTTGGAATTCTGTACTGTTAATAATTTTATCGAGTGCGGTCAGTTTTCCAGTAATCGGATCTTGCACCAAGGTATCAATCGGTAAAGTACCCAACAGTGTAATCAAACTCATCCAAAGTGGAATGAAGTTCGTATTTAGCTGTCCGCCATTGAAAAGAATATCACGGTACGCATCACCCATAGGTACGATGGGAAACGCTGCCTTGATCGCTGGATGTTGTGTCGCTGCACCCAGCATCGCCGTGATTCCTAAATAAGAAACGCCATATAAGCCGACATTTCCATCAGAGAAGCTTTGTTTACTTGACCAGTCAATAATTTCATAAGAATCTTGTTGTTCGACTTTGCCAAAAGCTTCCCACTTGCCTGTAGAGTTACCTGTTCCACGAACATCTGCAACGACTGTTGCATAGCCACGTTTCACCATTTCAGGGTCTGCACCACCTGCTATTGCTGAAACCTTACCTGCAACCCCTGCGCTATAGGCCGTTTGAATAACAATTACAGGGAATTTTGCATTGATAGGACGACCTGACTCATCCGCAGGGAGCGTGACATAAGTGGCGATTCGCGTTCCATCACGCATGGTAATCCACTGTGCTGGCAAGGTCACCGACTTAGGATATTCAGCAGGTCGATCATACAATTGCCATTGAGCATTGGCATTGGAAAGTAATGGGACTTGAGTTTGACTCGGAGATTGTCTAGTTCCGAGTCGGGTGTTTTTTAATGCAACGGGAGTACTTGGGAGTGTGACATCTGGGGAGGTCACTGGGTCGGGTTGAGGACTTAAATAGCTTAAGTCTGGTGTCACATTTGGTGTTGGATTAATTGTTTTATTTGCTATGCCGATGGTGGTCGCAAGTATCGTGACACCGATGCCAACAGCAGCATAGAAAGAATTTAGCAATTTCATTACATAATTCCTTTTTGTTTTTTCATTTTTTTAGTCGTGCTTGAGTGAAGAATGAAATATGCATAAAGCCAAATCGTTCCATTCATTTTATTGTTATGTCTCCTAATCTGATCAAAAAAGATAATTCAGATCAGGCTTCAATGTTGTATCACTGTTTAGTTTAACTAACAAGTTTGGGGCTTGCTGTTTGTCGGATTGGCAATGATGTTTTGATTAAGTATTTTATTTTTAATATAAAAAAATGTTTATTGGGTCAGTTTAAAAAATACAACTGTATATAAATTAATCATAATTTAGAAGATATTTCTTCTATCTGATTTCTAAAGAAAATTGTTGAAGGTGAGCACTTATGCCAATCAGGAACTGTGATTAAGAAATCATGAAGTAGCTTCATTCCAATTAAAAAAGCACAGTTGGTTTTAGCCAATTGTGCTTTTGTAGTTTACGAATGATCAGATGAATGGTGTTTAGCGTCTTAGAAATGTTCACACTGTTGAAGATTTTGCGCGTTAAAGTGGTTTTTTAGCGCGTTAAAGTTGGATTGTTTCGTCGAATCTTGAATATCAAATACGGTTTGTTTTTCTTCGACATCAGCATCTAAATTTGAATGAGCCGAAACCAGTTGCTCTCCTTGGAAGAACCAGTATTCAGTGGCTTTTCCTGTTTCAAAGTTGCCTGTAAATTCGATGAGGCAGTTGTCGTTTTGTTTAATGAGGCGAGCAATATTGTGTTGAGTTTCAGGTTCTACAGCAATGTTTTTATGTTGTTCTAATACGATAGGGGTATTGGGATTTGATGGAGCTGTTGAGCAAGCGCTAACAAATACAGCGATAAGAGAAATAAATACCGTTCCTTGGAATTGCATAAGATTCTTTCTTGTTCTTTGTGGTTAGTTTGATTATATGCAAAAGGGTAAAAGTTGGCTATAGAAACAATTTTAGCTATCTCAACATATGAACTGTATATTTGGAAAAGTTAAAAAAACAGTTAGTATTTTAAAGATTAAAAAATAAAGAGAAAAACATGTACTTACGTAACTTTCATATTAGGAATATAGGCCCACTTGCAAAAATCGATATAGAGTTTGAATTACAAGAAGACTCTACGCCTAAGCCAATAATATTGGTTGGGAAAAATGGATCTGGTAAAACCTATATGCTTTCTTATATTGCAGATGCTTTCTTTGAGTTCGCAAAGGAATTTTATTCTGATGTGGTAAATGGACAAGGTTATAGCTCTCCTTATTTTAAAATAATAACTGGTAAAGATATCAACACTCAGTCAACTGGTGGGGCAGCAATCTATTTGAGATTCCAGGATATTAACAAAAATGAGGAATTACATTTTGGACAGAATATAGCAAAGGAAGATCCAAAAGAGCTTTCTAATTTATATGGTAACAAGTTAGCTATTTCTGATAAAACTACGAAGAAGTCAGATATCAGTAAAGAAAAATCGGAGCAAATTTTTCAAGAAAATGTCTTTATATTTTTCCCTGTATTTAGAAGTGAAATTCCACATTGGTTGAATCAGAATGCTATTAATGATTTAGATATAAAAAACAAAGAGAAAATGCACAAAGAGTTAGCTCGAGAAATTCTTGTAATTCAAAGTTTAGATAGAAATATAACATGGTTGTTAAATGTACTATTAGACTCTAAACTAACTCTCGAGGAATCTGCATTGGCAAGCCAAACTAATCAGAGTGAGGAATTTCAAAGAAATATTAGAGTGAAGAATGCTTTTGATTATTCCTTAAAAAAAGTAAATGAAATTATTCAAACTATATTAGAAGATTCTACTGCAAAGATTCATTTAGGGTGGCGTAATAGAGCTGGTGAGAGATTAAGCATTTTAAAGAATAATGGAAGAATACCTTCAATTCAGCAGCTTTCTACGGGTCAGTTGCAATTGTTTAATATGTTTGTGACTATTATTAGGCATGCTGATAACAATGATGTGTCAAACAGTTTTCAATATGAAAAAATATCGGGAATTGTTGTTATAGATGAAATAGATGCTCACTTACATACAAAACATCAAAGTGAGATTCTGCCAAAACTAATAAAACTTTTTCCAAGAATTCAATTCATTGTCACTTCTCATTCGCCGCTATTTATTTTAGGAATGGAAAAAGAATTTGGCGCTGAAAACATCCAATTAATCGATTTACCTTCAGGAATGAATATCACTTCTGAGCGGTTCGGAGAGTTTGAAGAATCATTCAACTTTTATAAAGATACAGCAAAATTTGAAGAAACTTTACATAAAAAAATTCAAAAAACTCAAAAGCCTCTAATTTTGGTTGAAGGTGAAACAGATGTTAAATATTTGAAGAAAGCGTTGGAACTTTTTGAAAAAGAAGAATGGATTGAACTAGTACAAATTGATGAAGCAGGTTTATCCGAGCAAGGCGGGAGTAGGAACAGTGGGCAAGATAGTTTAAAGAAGGGTTTTGATTTTTTACTTACAAATAAAAAGTCTTTCCAACGTAAAGTTCTATTTCTATTTGATTGTGATTCTAAAAACTTTACTGAGTATAAAGATGAACATATTTTTAAAATGAAAGTGCCACATAACGGTGAGAAT
Source organism: Acinetobacter sp. Ver3 (assembly GCF_000632455.1). Classification (GTDB taxonomy): domain Bacteria; phylum Pseudomonadota; class Gammaproteobacteria; order Pseudomonadales; family Moraxellaceae; genus Acinetobacter. Next base: position 52,732 of record NZ_JFYL01000003.1, on the reverse strand, counting down.
ACAAAAGTTTTAAGTGGTGTAGAAAATTTACTTCCTGAATCATTATTTGAAATTAATTTTTATTCAAAAGAAGTTAAAGAAACAGGGGATGGAGGAAGAACCACTATCGAAAAATTAAAAAAACAAGAATTTTGTGATTTTGTATGTAATTCTAATGATAAAGAAATTTTTGAAAAATATAGAGAGTTTATATTCCCTATAATTGAAGAATTTTTAGCATCGTAAATAATAAAAAAACCCGCTCTAAAGCGGGTTTTTTAATGCTGAAAGCTTAGTGCTGTAACACTGAAATATCAGCCACTTTGGTAAACAAATCACGAAGCTGTGCAAGCATACGTAAACGGTTTGCTTTTAGGTCAGCATCATCTGCCATCACCATTACACCATCAAAGAACGCATCGACTGGCGCACGAAGTGCAGCAAGCGCAGACAATGCAGCAGTGTAGTCTTTGGCAGCAAATAACGGCTCAACGACAGGCGTAATTTTCGCAAGTTCAGCGAATAATGCTTTTTCAGCTTCTTCAACCAAGTTTGCTTCAACAACGTTTCCTTCAGGTGCAGCTTCTTTTGCAAGAATGTTTGCAACACGCTTATTCGCAGCAGCAAGCGCTGCAGCTTCAGGCAATGCACGGAAGTGATTTACCGCATTTACACGCTTGTCAAAATCAAGAGGAGATTTTGGTGACAATGCTTGAACAGCTTGAATCACATCAACAGCTACGCCTTGATCTTCGTATTTCGCACGGTAACGACCTTCAAGGAATGCAACAGCATCGTTTAGCGTCTTATCATGATCTTTTAATACATCGCCATAAGCCGCTAAAGCAAGTTTGATCAAGTCTTCAATCGATACATCAAGCTCGTTTTCAGTCACAAGACGTAAGATACCAATTGCAGAACGACGTAGTGCAAACGGGTCTTTAGAACCTGTAGGTGCTTGACCAATACCAAAAATACCTGTGAGCGTATCTAAACGGTCAGCAAGGGCAATCGTTGTACCTGTTTTGGTTTTCGGTAAAACGTCACCAGCAAACTTCGGTAGGTATTGCTCACCTAAAGACTCAGCCACTTCGTCATTTTCGCCTTCAAGACGTGCGTAGTAAGTGCCCGCAATCCCTTGAAGTTCAGGGAATTCACCCACGAGTTCAGAGGTTAAGTCACATTTTGCAAGAAGCGCAGCTTTTTCAGCGTCTTGAGGGTTTGCACCTGTAATTGGTGCTAAAGCAACAGCGAGTTTTGCAATACGTGTCGATTTGTCCCAAAGCGTACCCAATTCTGCTTGGAAGACCATGTTCGCCAATTTCTCTTTACGAGAAGCAAGCGGTTGTTTTTGGTCTTGTAAGAAGAAGAATTCAGCATCCGACAAACGTGGACGAACCACTTTCTCGTTACCTTCAATAATTTGTGTCGGGTCTTTCGACTCAATGTTTGACACAGTAATGAAGTACGGTTGAAGTTTATTGTCAGCGTTTACTAAGCAGAAGTACTTTTGGTTGTCCTGCATTGTTGTGATGAGTGCTTCTTGAGGAACAGCAAGGAAGCGTTCTTCGAAGCTTGCACGAAGTGCAACAGGCCATTCAACCAGTGCAGTCACTTCGTCACGTAAGTCGCTAGGTACAATCGCAATCGCATTTACTTCATCAGCTAAAGCTTTGACTTGACCGTCAATGATTGCTTGACGCTCTTCAAAGTTTGCCACAACGTAAGCCGCTTTTAACTTCGCTAAGTATTCATCAGCATGCGTTAAAGTAATTGCTTCAGGTGCATGGAAACGATGACCGAAAGTTACGTTACCTGCTTTGTGATCTTGAATTGTTGCATCAACAACGTCGTTGTCTTTAAGCAATACCACCCATTTTACTGGACGTACAAATTCGGTACGGCTTGCCGCTGAACGCATACGTTTCGCAATTGGAAGATTGTCCAATGCATTTTGTAAAATTTGTGGAAGTAAAGCATCAAGGCTTTGACCTTTGACATCTTTTAAGTAGCAAACTTTTTCGACTTTACCCGCTTGAAAAGTCGAGATTTGATCAACCGTGATGCCTTGACCACGCATAAAGCCTTCAAGCGCTTTAGTTGGGTTACCTTCAGCATCAAACGCTGCTTGTTTCGCAGGGCCATCAAAACGTTTTTGCGTGTCCGCTTGCGCGCCATCAACGTTTACGATTTTCAGGGCAAGACGACGTGGTGCTGCATAGGCTTCGATCGAGTCGAATGCAAGACCTGCATCTTTTAAGCCTTTTACAGTTTCAGCTTGCAGTGCATCACGTAATTTTTTTAAGCTTTTTGGTGGAAGTTCTTCACAACCTAATTCGAACAAAACGGTATGTTTAGACATTATTTGCTCTCCTCAGATTTTGCTTCTGCTTCAACTTGTGCCTTTAACTGTGCCAATACTTCATCACGTAATGCTGGTTCTGCCATTGGGAAACCAAGTTCCGCACGTGCAGCCACATAAGCATTTGCAATTGAACGTGCCAATGTGCGTACACGTAAGATATAACGCTGACGTTCTGTCACAGAAATCGCACCACGCGCATCGAGTAAGTTAAAGCTATGCGACGCTTTAACCACTTGCTCATACGCAGGAAGTGGAAGTTTTGCTTCGATTAAACGTGTTGCTTCAGTTTCATAGAAGTCGAAGAGTTCAAACAGTTTATCAACAGGTGCGTATTCAAAGTTATAAGTCGACTGTTCAACTTCATTTTGATGGAATACATCACCATAAGTCACTGTACCAAACTGACCTTTAGTCCAAACCAAATCGTAAACTGAGTCTACACCTTGCAAGTACATTGCAAGACGCTCTAAACCGTAAGTGATTTCTCCAGTAACAGGGTAGCACTCAACACCACCGACTTGTTGGAAGTAAGTGAACTGAGTCACTTCCATGCCGTTTAACCATACTTCCCAACCTAAGCCCCACGCGCCAAGCGTTGGAGATTCCCAATTGTCTTCTACGAAACGAATGTCGTGTACCAACGGATCAATTCCGATCGCTTTAAGCGAGTCAAGATACAACTGTTGGATGTTGTCTGGGTTTGGCTTAAGTACCACTTGGAATTGGTAGTAATGTTGCAAACGGTTTGGGTTTTCACCATAACGACCATCTTTCGGACGACGTGAAGGTTGAACGTATGCAGCGTTCCAAGTTTCAGGCCCTAATGCGCGTAGGAAAGTTGCAGTGTGGAATGTACCTGCACCCATTTCCATGTCGTAAGGCTGTAACACGACGCAGCCTTGCTCCGCCCAGTAGTTTTGTAAGGCAAGAATTAAGCCTTGGAAGGTATCAATATGCGATATGGCGCGACTCATGGTCATCCACTTAAAATTAGAGAAAAATTGTGCTTGATTATAAGGATTTTACAGGGGAGTGGCAAAGGGTTAATACGCTGAAAATATTTTGGAAAAAATTAAAATGGTCTTGATTCATGCCAGATTTTGCGCGGCTTTGCTGCAATTTTATGCTAGATCAGCAATGGGGTGAGATCTAAAAATCAGGAATAAATCAGATGTATAACATCCTGTTCACTGAAGCGCGATAAAGTTAAACTGATCTCATACGATTGCGGTCTTAGAATTAGTTCAATCTTCACACAATATAATAATGCCTAATAATAAGGAACTTCATGACCACTTACCAAATTCAGTGTCATTTGAAATACAAGATTGTGCAACCTACCGAATTTATTTTTATGGTTCAGGTCGCCCATCATCCCGATCAGAATATTCTCGAAGAACAGCTCACCATGAATATGCCGGTCAAATGGCATGAATTTCGGGATGCTCAGCATCAAAACCGTCATATCCGGTTGCAACTCGAGCCTTGTGAGGCATTTGAACTGAATTATAGCGCGACAGTTACCCGTCAGCCGTGCATTCCTGTTGATCTGAGACAAAACCTGAATGAAGTCAAAATTCCAGACCTGCCGGATGAAGTACTACCTTATTTGCTGGCCAGCCGCTATTGCAATTCAGATTTATTACTAGAAATGGCGAAACGCTCATTTGGCTGGATGACACCCGGCTATACGCGTGTAAAAGCCATCGAACAGTGGATTTATAACAATATTTTTTATGTCTCTGGCTGCTCTGACCAGTTTACGACTGCGACGGATGTACTGATCCACCGGGCGGGGGTATGCCGTGACTTTGCCCATTTAGGCATTGCGCTGTGCCGTGCTTTAGGAATTCCGGCACGCATGGTAGTCGGTTATGTGGAAATTGAAAAGTTTTTACCTGATTTTCATGCCATTTTTGAAGCCTATCTGGAAGGAGGATGGGTGCAGTTTGATCCGACCCGTTTAGCTCCAGTCGACGAGCTGATTCGCATTGGCACCGGGGTAGATGCCGGAGATGTGGCATTCTCAACCTATTATGGTCAGGTCGAGCTGCTTAAAATCGAGCCTCTGATTAAACCTGAATGCGATAGCGGCGCTGAGGCTAAAATTACCTGACATGAATGATCTTATTGAAAATCCTATGAGGAGTTGAACCGTAAAAGAGAACTAGATGGATGACTGTTGCCTGGAGAGAGACTTGGCTTTTTAAACAGCATCCATTTAAGTGTAATTAAAAGATATAAAATGAATACATCTTTAAAGCGACTAGTTTTATAATGAGCAAAATCTGTAAACATTAAAATCAGGCGCGCCGTGTTCCATTCCAATCTTGACTGGCTCAATACCTTAAAACCGAATTTTAAAGTTCTTCCACTCAAAGACCGTTTACTCTGCGGTATTGGGGCACTACTGGGTCTCACGGTATCGTCATTACTGAGTTTATGGATTCTGGGTGATTTTGAAGCCTGGTATATTGCGCCGATGGGGGCCTCATCTGTGCTGCTGTTTGCAGTTCCGGCCAGTCCCTTGGCACAGCCCTGGAATATTCTGGTAGGTAATACTATTGCTGCGGTAGTGGGTGTGACCTGTGCCTTGTTTATTGCCAGTCCGACTGAAGCTTTTAGTCTGGCGGTGGCCTTGGCCATTATCCTGATGATGACCACAGATTCCCTACATCCACCCAGTGGTGCTGTCGCCATTACGGCGGTACTCGGCGGCAATGCGGTCCATGAACTCGGCTATGCTTTCGTTTTCTATCCGGTGCTGCTGAATTCGATCTTATTGATGGTAATTGCGATCGTCTTTAATCGAATGATTGGCAAGCGTTATCCGCAGCAGGCGCAATTGAATACCCGTTCCAAAGATCCGACCCCGACCCAGAAAGTCACTATTCAGCCGCAAGATATTCAGGAAGTACTAGATCAGCAAACCGAGCTGCTGGACATTAGTGAATATGACCTGCAAAAGATTATTCTGGAAGCGCAGGACCGAGCCAATGCCCGTGCGGTCAACCAGTTTACTTGTCAGGACATTATGACCAAAGACGTGGTGACCTTGCATGCCAATGATGATATTCAGCATGCACTGGACAAGTTTAAGCAGATGAACCTGATGAGCCTGCCGGTGGTTAATGCGGAAGGCAAGCTGGTGGGAACGCTGGCCATGTATCAGGTGGTAGAATGGTTTAAACGTGCTGCAGATGTGCGCAGCAGCTGGGAACATCAGGTCAAACATATTATGACCCGCAAGGTAGTCACAGTGCAGCCATTGCAGCCGATTCAGGATCTGGTGCCCTATTTTGTGGAACGTTCTTTTAACTATATCCCGGTAGTGAGCGAGCAGCGTCTGGTCGGAATTATTAGCCGTGCAGATATTATCGCTGCCCTGAATCAGGAACTAAACCATTTTAAAATGAGAGCTTAAAACTGTTTTAGATTGTCCTAAAAAGCACCCAAGGGTGCTTTTTATTTGGAATCTGGATTTATTTAAACTTAGATAAAGAACCAGTAAATAAACAGGGAAACCAAGAAAATACACATGATATTCAGGACAAAGCCGACTTTCATCATTTCACTTTGTTGAATATGGCCAGTACCAAACACAATCGCATTCGGTGGTGTCGCAACAGGAAGCATAAATGCACAAGAAGCACCAATGCCGATCACAATAACTAAAATTTCCTTAGGCATGCCCATTTGATCTGCAATCGCTGCAAATACTGGTACTAACAGTGCAGCTGATGCAGTGTTACTGGTGAATTCAGTCAAGAAGATAATGAACGTAGCGACGACGAAAATAATGAGGAGTGGGGAGGCATCACCAAAGGCATTGGCAAGCGTTTGACCAAGCACCAATGAACTGCCTGAATCTTTTAAAATTGCACTGAGGGTTAAACCACCTCCAAATAGAAATAAGACGCCCCAATCTGTATTTTCAGCGACTTGTTTCCATGTTGCAGTACCGATAATCACGACCAAGCATGCTGCTAACACAGCAATCCAGGTATCAGGTTGAGTGATACCAAAAGTATCGGTGAGCTTTTTACTGAAGATCCAAGCGATAGCTGTGCAGACAAACAATATCATTGTTGCAATTCGGGTGCCTGTCCAAGGGATATCCTCAGTCACAAATTGCACTTTATGATTGAGCTTAGGTCTAAGTACCAGATAAAGACTCAAGAGCATGGCAGGTAAAATAAGAAGCATCATCGGTAAACCGATTTTCATCCAATCTGCAAAATCATAGTCTAAAGCTTTTGCTGCAATTGCATTTGGTGGAGAGCCAACCATGGTCCCTAAGCCACCAATACTTGCAGAATAGGCAATACCTAACAGGATAAAAACAAATGTTTTTCGATCTCGACTGACATCTAAATGTGAAAGTAAACCAAGGGCAAGTGGAAGCATCATTGCTGCAGTCGCCGTATTTGAAATCCACATAGATAAAAGTGCTGTTACAGCAAAAATCGCTATTACAGAGATGCCGAGATGACCACCAGACATAGAGATGATCCACATCGCAATTTTTTTATCGAGCTTTTGAATATGCAGCGCGGTCGCTAATGCGAAGCCACCAAAAAATAAAAAAATCACAGGATCTGCAAATGTAGCTAATGCCGCTTGTGTTGTGATTGGTATAAGCTCATCGCCTTTAGCCATAGGCATCGCGAGAAGAACTGCGAGTACGGGTACCAATAGGGCGGTAATCGTGATGTGGATGGCCTCAGTCAGCCATAAAATGCCGATAAAGCAGAGTAATGCCAAACCTTTATTGGCATTTTCATCATAGGGTAAGACTTGATAGAGTCCATAAGAAATAAAAGCGGCGATCAATATCAACACCCAACCTTTGATGAGCCCTTTAGGCATCATGTTGGTTGGGGTCGCGAGTTGTTCCGTCATATTCGCTCCTTTTGAATGTCGCTATAGGTTTTATAGTTGCATCTATTAAACTTCTTAATTCTGAAGAATGAATATCCTTATCACTTTTCAAAATATACTATTTAAACAATGAAATCGATTGTTCTAATAAATTATAGCTTTGCCACAGGGCTTGAATACCGAGCAAAAGTAATAGGATCAATACTGTATTTTTAAAAAACTGTTGAGAGATGTGTTGCCTGATCAGTCCGCCGATCCATACCCCAAATATTGCAAAAACACAGATCAACATGACTAAAAGTTGTTGATGCTCATCAATATTGACCAAAATTGGGTAAAGTAGAAGGAGTTGTATCAATTTGCTGGCGATAAAGCTTAAATTACTCACGATCACAATATCGGTTTTACTCAGCTGACAGCTGAGTAAATACATCATTAGAAATGGTGCCATTGCATTGGTAGCACCACCGATAATGCCTGCTAACAGACCGAATATCAGCATATTGAGCACTGACGGGCTGACGGTGAATGAATGTTGTCGTAATTGATCAATCACATACAGCACCATCACCATGCCAAGTAAAAGCTTTAAATAACCTTCATTGAGCCACAATAAAAGTTTTACCCCAAGCAGACTGCCAACTAAGCTACTTAGAATAAGGGGGAAAAATCTTATGCTGTAGTGTTGAATGCTCTGCCATATTGAATACTGAGGGTGAGCAGTTAGCAGAATTAAATTTAAAATGAGGCAGGGAAGAATGACCAAAGTGACAGCGAGGCTGAGCGGGAGTTGAGTAGAGAGTACGGCGGTACTCATCATGGGAAAGCCGAAACCGCTCAGGCCATGTAATAATGCGGCCAGTGCGCATAGCCACAATACCATCCATTCCGACTGTGCCATTGATTGTCCATATTTGTTGTTTTGTTCAAGTTAGCGCTATTTTGAGAAAGATGCAAAATGAGAATAAAAAAAACACGATAATTGGGGGAAATTATCGTGTTGAAAAACTCACCCGAGGTTGTGTGGGTGATTGAGGGTAAACTCAAGTTAAAGCGGTGATCTGTCCTGATGTACAGTGCGCATTGGACGATCATAAGTATCTGAATGTTCGTGCTGAACTTTATTTTTTGGCATCACTAACCAAAGCACTAAGTACACTAAAATTCCTGGAAATGCAGCGCTCATCACTGACACTAGAACAAAAATAATTCGTAATAAATTCGCATTCCAACCAAAACGTTCAGCAATACCGCCCATCACACCAGCAATCATGTTAGAGCGGTTTGAGCGATATAAACCAACATTGGCCATTGAGTTCTCCTTTAGAACCTAAAATAGTCATGAAATAGACTTCGCAATTTCTCTTTAACGTTTGTCTATACATTTTATATGGAGAATAATTTTTAGTTTTAAAGGAGATTATTCACAAAATATCGTAATTTTATGTAATGAAAAAGATAAAACCTTGATGTGGTATAGGTTCTGGATAATTAGACAGAACATGCTAATACTTGTATATCCCTATTTTATAAGGATAATATTTTTATACATCGCAATTTATGAAATGGCTCAAGATATAAAATGATGAATTTAAATTTTAAAGTTCATTCAATCTCAATGTTCAGCATTATCGCCATCATGAATATTGCACTTGCAGCATGTAGCCAGAATGAATCGCCACACATTGAACACATCAACCAAATTCAGGAGTCGCATACGCCTGAGTCTTCTAACTCATTAACGAATGTTGCTGGTAAGGCACGGCCTCCAGTTCAAGAGAAAGCGGATACAACACCGCAGTCTGTTGCTAAAGAATGGCAAAAATTTGTAGGTCGTTACCAAACCACGATGCAATGTGATGATGGCTTTGCTCGTTGTGATAAGGGTGAAGCTGAGTTTATTATCAATTTATTGGCTGATGGCACAGCTCATCGTATTTTTATGCATCGTGGTAAGGTTGAATTTACAACGCAACGTCAATATCGCCAAGACCGTTGGTTGTACGATCCGCATCACCATCAAATCATTATTTTGAGAGAGAGTGGGGTTCAATTTTTTTACGATTTGGATGAGCAGGGTAATATGGTCATGGATCTTGATAAAATTGCCAATGCAACGCAAGTGAACCAAACTTTTTTTAAAGACAATCCGCTTCCGTCACGTGCATATACTTTGCAACGTCAAAAGCTTTGAAGATATAAGAATTGATACTCTATGAGGGTTGCTTGTATTATATTTCAGGCAATAAAAAAGCCTTTCAAGATGAAAGGCTTTTTTAAGAATCTGGTGGGTCGTCCGCGACTCGAACGCGGGACCAACGGATTAAAAGTCCGCTGCTCTACCAACTGAGCTAACGACCCATAGGGTTTCAAAATAAGTGGTGGGTCGTCCGCGACTCGAACGCGGGACCAACGGATTAAAAGTCCGCTGCTCTACCAACTGAGCTAACGACCCATCTCGTTTTGATGTTGCGTATTTTAGCAAGTTATTTGAGTAGCGCAAGTAAAAAATATAAAACTTTGTTACGTTTGGCTAGAAATGACACAATTTCGTGTTTTCTAGCCAAAAAACAATCGATTTTAGCTTAAAAACGATATTTATACTGTTCAATATTTTTCAGAATCTCTTCATTTAAATCGCAATATGCATCTTCATTTGGTAATAAAACCAAAATACGATCTGAAGTTTTGTCTGGAAAATAAGCTTCTTCCTTTAACTTACTCTTTTGATATTTAAATGTTCCTGTAGTTTCGAGTGTTTTCTGTACACGTAAGAACACTGGAACTGCATAGCTAGGCAAAGACTTCTTAAAGAACTGAGCCATATCGGATAAATCTTGCTCATTTAGTTCAGCACCTTCTGCTAAAGTGATGGCTGCCATACCTGCACGACCGTTAGTATTTGGAATCTCAACGCCGTATACCACTGCTTCTGTGATCTTTTCATAATCACTACAAATATTTTCAACCTCAGTTGTAGAGACATTCTCACCTTTCCAGCGGAAGGTATCACCGAGACGGTCAACAAATTGAGCATGGCGGCACCCGATATCTCGCACGAGGTCACCTGTGATGAAATAAGAATCTCCTTTGGTAAAAACATCATGCATGATCGAGGATTTATTCTTTTCTGGATCGGTATAACCATCAAAGGGCGAGCGATTGGTAATTTTACCAATCAATAAGCCTGTTTCACCTTTTTTGACTTTAATACAATGACCTTTTGCATCACGAATAGGAGCTTCTTTTTCCTTGTCATATTGGATAATGGCATAAGGAATAGGAGAGAAACCTACGGTATTGTCGAAGTTTAAAATATTGGAAAAGCCGACATTGCCTTCACTTGAAGCATAAAGTTCGAGTACTTCTTCAATGCCAAAGCGATTTTTAAATTTATCCCAAATATTTGGACGCATGCCGTTACCAATCATCTTGGTGACGCGATGATTGCGATCTTGGTGTGATTCAGGTGCATCTAGAAGATAGCGACATAGCTCACCAACATAACCAATTGCTGATGCATTAAATTTTTGAACATCTTTCCAAAAAGAAGAGGTTGAGAACTTACGACGAATCGCTAGTGTCGAACTACCAGCAATTACACCACACCAGCACACTACCATGCCTGTAGCATGATAAAGCGGTAAAGTGACATACATAACGTCATCTTTATTTAGATTGAGGACATGACCATATGTGCCATACGCTAACATCCAACGACTATTGGTAAAGACTACGGCTTTTGGTAAACCTGTTGTGCCAGACGTATAGATGTAGAATAAGCCGTCAGCACCAGTCACCTTATGTGTTTCAGCTAGATTATCTTTAGATTCAGATAAAATTTCTTGTGCAAGATTATGATAGCCTTCAGGTGCTTGACCAGCATTTTGGCGTGTATTTTGATCAGCAAACCAATAGAGCTTATCTTTTGCGACAGTCAGTTGTTCGCGTACTTCATCGACAGCTTCACGGCATTCTTCACCGACAATTACGCCGATTGGTTTAACCAAATTAATACTATGGGTAAGTACCTTACCTGTTTGAGACGTATTGACGAGCGCTGAAACAACCCCAATTTTTGCAAGACCAATGACGGTGGCAATAAGTTCACTACGGTTTTCAACAATAACCGCAATCACATCACCTTTTTTTGCACCCTGAGTGATGTAGTAGTGTGCAATTTGGTTTGCCCAATCATTTAGTTGTTGGTAGGTATATTTCTGATCTTCACATAACAGCGCAATACCTTGAGGATTTTTTTGCGCTGCACGCTCAAAAGCGAGGGCAAGACCTGCTGGCGTTTTAGGAGTACGTAAATAAGCCTGTTTGAGCCCGACAAGAATATTTGGCAACTTCGTGACCAAATGTGGGAGTCGTGCTGCTACGTCTTTGATTCCAATGAGATCGTTTTGATAAGTCTGGCTCATACTGGTCCTATTTTTTGTGATATTCCGTTTAGTCTTTAATTTTTCGCAAGTTTTTTACTTGGTTTTGTCACTGAATATCTTATCCATTTTGAAAAATTGATCAATTCTGAACAGGATTTTTCAGTCAAAACTTTAAAGACCATAACAAAAAAACCTAGCCACCGTAATGACTAGGTTTGTCAAAAGCTAATGTAGTTTAAGCAAATTACTCAGCTGATGGGGTTGCTTTTTTTGGTGGGCGACCACGAGGGCGACGCGGACGAACAGGTTTGTCTTCTTCCTGCTGTTCTGCATCATCCTTATCTGCTTCAGCTTGTGCAGATTTATCCTCAGCACTTACGGCAACTTCCGCCACTTCAACTTTCGCAGTTTCTGCTTCTGTAGACGCAACTTCAGTTGATTCTGAAGATTTTTCTTCAGGTTGCTGTTGTGAAGAAGTTTGAACTTTTTCTTCAGTCTTCACTTCAGATTGAGTCACTTCAGCTGTCTGTGTTGCTGTTTCTTGATGTGCAACTTCAGATGTTGCATCAGCTGCTTGTGGAGCATCCGTAACAGGTGCTTCAACTTTCACGGCTTCTTGTGCTGCAACTTCTTCAAGGCGCGCTTGTTTTGCTTGCTCTGCTGCAAGTTTTGCAAGACGACGACGCTCACGTGGATCGTTTGCAACACGCTTATCAGACACTGGTTTTGGAGGTGTTAAGTCCAACACAGGTGCAGGCTCTTTTTCAGCTGGAGCTTGTTGAACAGCGACATCACGTGTTACTGGTTTTTTCTCAGTAGCAGGTTCAGCAGATTGAGTATTTAAACTCGCTGCATACTGTTCAGTGAACTTTTGCAATGCGCGATTGAAGGTTGGAATTAATCCAAACTGCTCAATCAATACAGAGCAATCCGCACCATAAACATGTTGAATTAAACTTAAAACCGTATGTTGTGCTAAAGCTGGCACTTGTGAAGGGCGAAGCTTCGGCGCATCTGATTTTGCTTTCTGGTCATGTTGATGCTTGTTACGACGACGTTGACGTGGGTCGTTACTTGCACGTTGTGGTGCTTGTTGAGGTTTAACCTCAGCTTCAATGACAGGTTCATCAACCGTAATTTCCACTTGAGGTGCTGACACTTCAGCGTCTGTCACAACAGGTGCTGGAGCAGTTGCTACAGGTGCTGCCACTTCAGGCGTTAATGCAACAATCTCACTTTGTGCTTGATCAACATTAACCACTAACGCTGTTTTAAGCTCATCATTACGAGGTACATCAATTAAATCAACTTTAACTTGAGCTTCTGGAACAACAGGTGCTGAAGATTGCTCTTGATTTAATACACTTTGATCGCGGTGACGATTTGGGCGTTGTGGACGTTGTGCATTACGGTCACGACGTGGCACAGCTTGTTCAGTTTGTGCTTCGAAAGCCGTCTCATTTTGTTGAGGGCGCTTTTGATGACGTTTCTGATCACGCTGTTCTTGACGTTGCTCATGACGGTTTTCATTGCGTGACTCATGACGATTGTCTTGACGTTGTTCATGGCGAGGTGCCTGTACAACTTCTTCAATCACATGTTGATCTGCGTTAACTTCGCGTGTGTCACGTTGCTTATTGCGATTTTTCTTATTATGACGTTGTGGACGCTCGTCTTTTTCAGTTTGGCGTTCTTGGTCACGTGCATCATTTTTCGTAACAGGTGTATGTGAAATATACGCATTTGTTTCGACAGGTGCAGATGCTTCAATTGCCACAGGCGTCACAGGTGCAATTTGACCGAATTGACCACGACTTACGGCACCACCGTTCACCATTTGTTCAATTGCAGCCGCTGCAGAGTTAGCCGTACGCGATTGATCAATCGTACTCGCTTGCTTTTGAACAAAAAGATTTTCTAACCATGCGCATGGGCTAGTTGCTGGAGCAGCTACTGCTGGGGCAGTTTTTTGTGCTACCGCAGGTTGTGTAGCATTTTGGTTGTTTTTATGACGCTTATTGCCTTTTTCCTGTGTGACAGGGGCATGCGTATGTGGAGCTGTATGCTCTTCTTCTAAGTGCCATTCTGAAGACTCATAACCCAACTCTTTTTCACTTGAACGAGTCGCTTCAGTACGTTCATAGCTGGTTGGTGCAAAGCCTTCAGGATTATACGAGATTTCGTAATGTGGCGTTTCTAAATGCGGGTGAGGGAGTACAGTCACACGTACATTTGAAGTTTGCTCCAAATAGACGAGGCTATGACGTTTTTCATTGAGAAGGAATGCTGCAATTTCAACAGGAACTTCTACTTGAACTTCACCTTGACGCTCACGAAGTGCAATTTCTTCAACTTTACGCATGATCGAAAGTGAAAGAGAGCGTAAGTCACGAACCATACCTGTGCCATGACAACGTGGACATACATAGCCAGTCGCTTCTTCTAAAGAAGGGCGTAAACGTTGGCGACTCATTTCCATTAAGCCGAAACGAGACAATTGACCGAACTGGATACGTGCACGATCACTTTGAGTTGATTCACGCAGTTTCGCTTCAACCATACGTTGATTACGTTCTTTGGTCATATCGATAAAGTCAATCACGACCAGACCACCGATATCACGTAAGCGAAGTTGGCGAGCGATCTCTTCTGCTGCTTCTAAGTTAGTACTAAGCGCAGTTTCCTCTACATCGTGACCACGAGTAGATTTTGCAGAGTTAATATCGATCGAAACCAATGCTTCTGTTTGGTCAATGACAATTGAACCACCAGAAGGAAGTTTAACTTCACGCTCGTAAGCAGTTTGAATTTGACTTTCGATACCAAAATGAGCAAATAAAGGCTCATTCAAAGTATAAGTTTTTAACTTGTCTAATTGGTTCGGCATCACGGCTTTAACGAAATTATATGCTTCGTTATATGCTTGTTCAGAATCAATTAAAATTTCTGCAACATCATCACGTAAATAGTCGCGAATTGCACGAGTAACTACACCAGCTTCCTGATGAACCAACATTGGAGAAGGGCCAGAATTTGCTGTACTTTGGATGCGTGCCCAAAGATCGAGAAGGTGCTGAAGATCAAGTTGAAGCTCTTCTTGTGAGCGACCAATCCCTGCAGTACGTACAATCACGCTCATCCCACGAGGTACATTTAAAGATGCCAACATTTCTTTCAATTCTTCACGAACTGAACCAGAAATTTGACGACTAATACCACCACCTTTCGGGTTGTTTGGCATTAAGACCAAGTAACGACCAGCAAGGGAAATAAAAGTTGAAAGAGCAGCGCCTTTGTTGCCACGTTCCTCTTTTTCAACTTGAACTAAAAGCTCAGTACCTTCAGTGATTAACTCACGAATGTTTGAAGTTTGACGAGGGTCAGCTTTGTAATATGAGTTTGCGATTTCACGCATTGAAAGGAAGCCTTGACGGCCTGCACCATATTCTACAAACACAGCTTCAAGAGATGGCTCAACGCGAGTCACATGACCTTTGTAGATATTGGCTTTCTTTTGTTCACGAGTACGATTTTCTAAATCGAAATCGTAAAGACGGTGACCAGTGATGAGTGCAACGCGAACTTCTTCGGCATGTGTTGCATTGATCAACATACGTTTCATGGGTGTAACACCTAATAGTGATACACAAGCAAAACATCGCGATTTACGTAGCGAACATCAACCCGCATGGATCAATTCCTAGATCACCATAATCAGTTTGATCTAAGTGTATTACCGGCCTTTATTGATCGGCTTCGGTATTTTGATTCACGTATTGATGACGGCAATACGGCTTTAATCCTGTCACTGATTAAAGAAGCCTGAACATTCACTGGCGGACTAACGGTGCATTGGATGTTCGTTACTTTCACTGTCACATTGCTCGAAGATCATCTCTTCAATTTTTTGATAGAGTGTCTTGATACGGAATTATCGTCGTATCTTTACAAATTGTGCAGATCCAATGCATCTAACGTTATAGCCTGAATGAGAAATCAGGTTGCGACCATTCTGATGTGTATCAGTTAACGTTTAAAAACCAACATAATTGTTGGCGACATATTTTTTTAAACAAACTGATTTATGTGCAAAAGCACAATTAAACGCAACAGTTTGTCTTTTTGCCGATATAATAAGCCTTCGGCGTTGGCATATTCTTTTGGGACCATTCCGAGTTTATGCTAAACAAAAATTTAGTTTGAATTTCAAAATTTTGAAATCTCTAAACAAATGTTCACTTACGGCGGTATCCGTGCGCTGACTATAGCAAACCTTAGATCATCTGCCTATGGGCTACACAGACATTTCTAGTCAATAGGGTAGTCTAAATGATCAGTTTTTAATCGAATTTAGTATTTTTTTAGGTCAACGTAACTGTATGAATTCTACGCAAGAATGGCAAAGCGTCACTTGGTTTGAAGTGGATGAGCACCAATTGGGGCAACGCATCGACAATTTTCTATTCGCTCGTCTTAAAGGAGTACCGAAAAGTCGAATCTATCGTTTAATTCGTGAAGGTCAGGTGCGGGTCAACAAAAAGCGTGTGAAAGCGGAAACCAAATTAAATATTGGTGATCAAATCCGTGTTGCACCGATTCGTTATGAACAAAAAGATGAATCTCAAGCTCCAGTATCAGACAAAGTCGCGCAGGGCTTGTTAAGCCGTGTGGTTTATGAAGATGAAGGTCTTTTAGTGGTGAACAAACCTTCTGGGATTGCGGTGCACGGTGGAAGTGGTGTGGCGTATGGTTTAATTGAAGGCTTACGCGCAGCGACAGGGAAAAAATATTTAGAACTGATCCACCGTATTGACCGAGATACTTCAGGCTTGGTGATGATTTCTAAAAAGCGGAGCGTGTTAAAAACACTTCAAGATATGCTTCGTGAACACAAGATTCAAAAAACTTATGCTGCTGTGGTGAAAGGCCAAGTCACATTAGACTCACAATTAATCGATGCACCATTACATCGCTATGAGTTAGCCAATGGTGAACGTCGAGTACGTGTATCTAAAGAAGGAAAACCTTCAAAAACCCAATGGAAGGTAGCAGAACGCTTCATGCATGCATCACTTGTGTATGCGTCACCGCTTTCTGGTCGTACACATCAAATTCGTGTACATGGACTCAGTATCGGTCATCCCTTGGTGGGTGATGAAAAGTACGGGCATGAGACGGAATATCGTGGACCTAAACCACGCCGTTTATGTTTACATGCAATGCGCTTAGAGATCCCAGGATATCCAGTAATTGAAGCACCATTGCCTGAGGATATGCAAAGCTTGGTTGCACAACTTCGCGCACAAAAAGCGGATAAACCTGTAGTGCAGTCTCAACAAGACTGAGTGCGTCTCAGTGGTTGGTAAGGATTGAATCATTGTGTCATGACGAGGTCATGCAACGATGGGATCTTAATATGTCATTATGATATTTACATGGCATCCACCCGATCAAAATTAGGATACAAAATATGACATCAGCGGTAAAACTCATTATTTTTGATTGGGATGGCACTTTGTTTGATTCAGTGGGTCAAATTGTTGAAAGTTTAAAATTTGCCGCCCAACAATTTAATCAACCTTTGACTGATGAGGATGCTAAAAGCATTATTGGCTTAGGATTACCTGAAGTTGCGCAGGTTTTATTTCCTCAGGTTCCTGATTTACACGAGGCAATTTTACAGTCTTATTCAGCGCATTATGTTGAACACTCGAAACATGATCGTTGGTTTGATGGTGTGGCTGAAATGTTGCATGATCTCAAAGAATCAGGAATTCATTTGGCTGTTGCGACAGGAAAAAGTCGTAAGGGGCTAGATCGAGTACTGGGGCAAACTCAGAGTGTGAGTTTGTTTTCAGCGACACGTGCAGCCAGTGAAACAAAATCAAAACCAGATCCGTTGATGTTGGCTGAAATTTTAGCCGAAACTGGTTTTAATGCAGATCAAGCGATAATGGTAGGAGATACTTCATACGATCTTGAAATGGCATTGAATATTCGTATGCCAAGTGTAGGGGTGACGTATGGCGTTCATGTGCCTGAGGTATTACAGCAATATCATCCCCTTGCGGTTGTGGATTCCATTGATGAATTACATCAACTTTTAAAAAATTTGATTAATCAGTCAGTTGCTTGCTAAATCACATCGATAAAAAACCCGCTCAATTCAGCGGGTTTTTTTATTCACGTTGAACTTTGATTAAAGTCTAAATAAAAGACTTTTGAAAGTAACTCCATAAATTTTTGCACAGCAATACCAGTGGCATTCTTGCGATAACTTACAAAGAGATCCAGAGAAGGTAGCTCTACATCGAGTGGACGAGTCACACTATTTTCCAAGAGAAGTGGCATAATATAGCCAGGAAGAATCGTACACCCTAAACCAATACCAATAGAGTTAATGTTAAACAAGATATTGTCAGCTTTTTGAACAATTTTAAAAGAAACGCCATTTTGTTCAGCGAAGCCTAAAATGGTGTCATGCAGGGTCTTAGATTGCTCATCTGAAGGAATAACAAAATCAATGCCATCAAGCGCTTTTACAGGAATACGTTCGTACTTTGCCAAAGGGTGGTCTTTAGGCAGAATAAAAACTAAAGGTTCACGCAGTACAAAGCGACTCTCGATCTCTTCAGAATCTAAACGTTGACGAGTAAAAGTAATGTCCAATTCACCTTTCTTTATGCCTTTGAATTGCTCAATATTATTTAAGCTTTGTAATTCAATTTTTAATTCGGGATTTTGAACACGTAAGTTAGGTAATACATAAGGAAAGATTTTCATTTCTGCAACTGGCACAAAACCAATGCGTAGCATTTTTTGTTTTGCTTTAGACACTTGGCGAGCCATATTAATTGCTTTTTCTGCTTGAGCAATGGTGAGTCTCGCCTGTTCCAGAAACACAGCGCCTTCTTCGGTCAATTCAACTTTTCGTTTGGTACGATTTAGTAAACGCACACCAACATCTTCTTCTAAATCTTTGATTTGTTGGCTGAGTGAAGGCTGTGCTGTGTAGAGCTTAAGTGCAGCTTTGCTAAAATTAAGCTCTTCTGCAACTGTAATAAAATAGCGCAAATGCCGTAATTCCATATAGCCTTCCAGAGAATAATCTAAAAAATGTCTTAATGTTGCTAAAGATGAGTATAAGTGAAATTGATCAATAAGTAGATGTATTTTGATATTTAGTTAGTGAATGAAGCATTTTTTTTTATTTTAAAATTCACATGCATTTAATTTCTTACTTAGATAGAAATTCTACATTTCAAGATCGAACTCTCATCGTGAATGAGTGACTGATTTGTATAGGTTTAGAAAAGATTGTATCTATTAAAGTTGAAACCAATTGTTTCGGCTTTAAGTCTATGAAAAATAATAATGTAGAGAAAAGTACGTTGAAGCTTTGGGAGATCAGTTGTTCAGCGTTAAGTCACATCCTAAACAAAATTTAACTTCCTCTATTTAAGATTTTTGTGGGTGATTAAAAAAACATCAAAAATCAGAAAAAAACAACAAAATCATAAACAAAAAGAAAGTCTGAGTTGTATATGATGAATAATAGAGGGATGATTGGTGTTCTATTTCACAATTTATTGATGAAATTATAACCACTTCATGGGAATTGAGATTGATGTTGTCTTAAATGAAACACGAACAGTGTATCTTTTAAAAACATAATTTAAAAATGCGAATAGATGATGAACATAATCTATTTATATAACTGAATAATCAACTATTTCAAAATCGCTTCGGTTTAAGGTGCTTACATTTATTATGTCTAATTTGACTGATATTCCAACGACGACTTCGAGTAATCCAGAGTCTACACTTGTTGTTGGACGGAAGCCGCAAGATTCTAATCTGCACTATCAACTAAAGACTGAAGATTGTATTCGGCATGTGTGGTTTAAACCAAAACTTAAATTGGTTTCACAGGATCACCATAATGGGCAAAGATTCGTTAATCAGGAACCACGTCCTGCACAGCTCAACCAATGGAATTTATATAAATGGTTGATGGCTCGTAAAAGCTTTACCTGGCAAGGTGATTTCGCGAAAGAGCAACAGGACTTTATTCAAACCAAACGTGCTAAGCCTGAGGCTCGTCCGCATGCAGATTTAGAAGATTGGCAAGTATGGTTTGTTGGTCATGCTACGGTTTTAATTCAAATTGGTCCATATAACTTCTTAACCGACCCTGTATGGGCGGATTATGTAAGCCCAAAGCACGGGAGTGGACCGAAACGTGTTATCCCTGCAGGGATTGCACTTGAAGATTTACCGCAGATTCACGCAGTATTACTCAGTCATAATCACTATGATCATATGGATTTAGCGAGTTTGAATTGGCTACATCAAAAATTTGCTATGCCGATCTATACAGGTCTAGGAAATGCAGCCTATTTACCGAAAGCATTTCATGTGATTGAGATGGATTGGTGGCAGTCTGCCTTATTCAAAGATTTTAAAATTGTCTACACGCCTGCCCAACATGGTTCTGGTCGAGGGCTTCGTGATCAAAACCTTGCATTATGGGGTGGTTTTTCAATTTTATCTGAGCATGGTCATTGTTACTTTGCTGGTGATACAGGCTATGCACAACATTTTAAAGAGATTCACCAGCGCTTAGGTGCACCAAGGATTGCTTTACTGCCAATCGGTGCATATGAACCAAGAGTATTGATGCAATATCTACATATGAATCCTGCTGATGCATTCCAAGCACATAAAGATTTACACGCAAAACGTTCACTAGCGATTCACTATCGTACTTTTCAGTTAACAGATGAAGATCGGAATCAACCTGAGTTGGATCTGCACCAAGCGATGAAAAATGCATCTAAATTTATCAGTCCGTTTTATTGTATTCGGGAAGGTAAAAAACTAATTGTTTGAATAAAAAAACCGCTGATAACAGCGGTTTTTTTATGGAGATATTAATTAAAGTAAGCCTGGATTTCCTTGTGCTGGGTCAGTTGCACGTGCAGCCTGTGCATCAGCTACGGTCATGCCTAATGCTTTTGCAACACCCTCGCCATATGCTGGGTCACAAGCATAGCAGTTACGAATATGACGATACTTAATGAAATCTAATGCATCGCCCATTGCTGCGGCTGTATTGTCAAATAAAGCCTGTTTTTGCTGATCATTCATGAGATTGAATAATGCGCGTGGTTGACTGAAATAGTCATTGTCATCTTCGCGGTAATCCCAGAAATCTGCCGCACCAGAAATTTTTAATGGTGGCTCTTTATATTGTGGCTGTTCCTGCCATTGGCTGAAACTATTTGGTTCATAGTGTGGCAAAGCACCATAGTTACCATCAGTACGACCTTGACCATCGCGACGGTTTGAGTGAACAGGGCAACGTGGTGCATTCACTGGAATTTGATAATGGTTAACACCAACACGGTAGCGTGCAGCATCTGCATAGTTGAACAGACGTGCTTGAAGCATACGGTCAGGTGAGAAGCTGATGCCTGGCACTAAGTTACTTGGGGCAAAGGCAGCTTGTTCTACGTCTTGGAAGTAGTTTTCAGGGTTACGATTAAGTTCGAATTCACCGACTTCGATCAAAGGATAGTCCCCTTTAGGCCATACTTTGGTTAAGTCAAATGGGTGATATGGAACTTTCTCTGCATCTAGCTCAGGCATGATTTGGACGTACATTTTCCATTTCGGGAAATCACCACGTTCAATCGCATCAAATAAGTCAGTTTGAGAACTTTCGCGATCTTTCGCAATAATCGCTTCAGCTTCTGCATCAGTTAAATTCTTAATGCCTTGTTGCGTGCGCATATGGAATTTAACCCAGAAGCGTTCGTTGTTGGCATTGATAAAACTGAAGGTATGGCTACCAAAACCATGCATGTGACGGTAACCATCTGGGATACCGCGGTCTGACATGACAATCGTCACTTGATGTAATGCTTCTGGAAGTAAAGTCCAGAAATCCCAGTTGTTGGTTGCACTACGTTTGTTGGTTTTAGGATCGCGTTTTACTGCTTTGTTTAAGTCAGGGAACTTACGCGCATCACGTAAGAAGAAAACTGGAGTGTTATTACCTACTAAATCCCAGTTACCTTCTTCAGTGTAAAATTTCATTGCGAAACCGCGGATATCACGTTCAGCATCTGCTGCACCACGTTCGCCAGCAACTGTAGAGAAGCGCACAAAAATATCGGTTTTTTTACCGATTTCAGAGAATAATTTAGCGCGAGTATATTGCGTAATATCATGGGTAACAGTGAAGGTACCAAATGCCCCAGAACCTTTCGCGTGCATACGACGCTCAGGAATCACTTCACGAACGAAGTTACCTAGTTTTTCATTCAGCCATAAATCTTGTGCAAGTAAAGGACCACGTGCACCTGCTGTCATACTGTTTTGGTTGTCTACTACAGGAGCACCAGCATCAGTTGTTAAGTGGGTGACAGGACATTTTTTTGAGTCATCGCTCATATTCATTCTCCATTTATAATATATGTCTTTCTTGATGGTTGGCTGAGCATTCACTTTTATAAGATCTAGCGCTTCCAATACCAGAGACATGAACCGTTTTGTTCGATCATTCTAAAGCAACATTGTGACAAGAATGTGTGTTTTATTGAGTTTACAAATTCATCATAAATCATGATGCGTTCAATTGGAGAGTTTAATTTGTAAATAAAATTCCAATTACCCTCATATAAATTAAGGGTTTATTTGAATATTCACCAATAGAATATTTGGTTCAGGTTAAAAGGATTTAACGATGATTTACAGTAAGGTTTTGGTTGTGCAATTCTTGGATATGAATCATAAGTTTGGTTGTTTAAGTGTTTGAATCTTACTGTCATGAAGCATTGCATGATTACTTCATGACGGCGATTAACTTAAGAATCTTTGTTAAACATCAAGCACAATGATTGGTGAGCGAGCTACAGTGTTGCATAGGGTAATGCGATGTTGAATAGTGGATGAGTCAACTTCTAACTGAGTTTGACCTTCCAATTTAGTGCATACACAGGCTTTGCATAAACCTTGTTGACAACCGCTTGGCAGTTTCAGTCCAGCTTGACGCGCGGCTTCAAGTAAAGTGACATTCCCTTCAATGTCGATACTTGAATTACTCTTTTTGAAAATCACTCGACGTGTAACCCCATCAGACTCAAAACTGAGAGGAGCAGGTTTAAAATTTTCTGTGTGAAATGCTGCTGCTTTAACGCCTGCTTGAATAAGTTGTTGGCGAGCAGAATCGATTAATGCTTGAGGGGCGCAGGCATATACGTGTTGGCATTTAAAATCTCGAATATAAGGTTGGAAAATTTCAAGACTAAAACGTCCTTGTCGTAAATCAGATGCCGACTCGTTCTGAACTTTGGAGCAGATGAAGTGAACATTCAAATTTGAATACTTCGCGATTTGACGAATCTCATTTTCAAACAAAATAGAATTTTCATCATGGTTAAAGTAAAACAAATGAGCTTCAGCTTTACTTTCGATACGCTGATATTTTCTTAACATACTTAAAATTGGTGTAATACCGACTCCTGCTGCGATAAAGATTAACTTCGGCGGGAGGGTGTCTAAAACAAAATCAGGTGTAGATTGTGGTGGACTTACAATCGTCACCTCTGTATTTACAGGAACATGATCATGAATATAGTGAGAAACGATGCCCGCAGGTGTACGTTTCACTGCTATTTCAAAATAGCCATCTGCGCTTTGGCTTTCATGCAATAAGCTGTATTGACGAATATAAGTTTGCCCATTTATTTCAAAGCTTAATGAAATAAATGCACCTGCCTGCCATTTTAAATGTTCCCAGCCTTGAGGCTTGCTCATTTTGAGTGTTTTGACTTGACCATTAAGCTGTATTTCGACTTGTATAACTTTTGCCGACGCATTATAGAACTGTGGCTTGTGTAAATATGTCATGGTTGAGGGTGGCTGATATTGAATTCCTCGTTTGATACGTTTTAATAATTCTTTTGGTCGAATGAGTAATTTGAAAGGGTTATTTTTTTCTTGATTACCAAAAGGTAGAGTTCTTTTAATGAGGCTGAGCGGTATCGCTGGAATCAGCTTTTCCATGGGTGAATTGTGATAAGGCAAATGATATTTTTCACAAATACTACGTACTACAGCTTTGATTTGTCTTTGACGATTACATGCTAAATCTGGAAATAAATGATGCTCAAGATGTGTATCTAATCCGCCATAAAAGATTTCAAATGGAGGTGGATTTGGATACGGGACCTCATCATCAAGGATTTTTTTGAGAAACTGATCCAGCGGTGCATATGGGATAAAATTGGTGGTACTTTTAATCTGTCGTATGAAATATTCTTCTTGCGTCTCATCAGGTCCAGGATCTGAATAAAGCTCCAAATTTTCAGCGTGATGTTCTAAGAAGAGGATATGAAGTAAAAAACCATAGCCTATCGTTGTTGTAAGATAATTTCCGATAAAAACAGGTAATTTTTTTGACCATTTTGCAGCGACAGGTGCTTCAATAAACTGTTTTTGAGCATGAGCTTTTATGAGACGAAGTGATTGAGTAAAGGTTTCTTTGGAAAGGATCTTTCGACCTTCTGTACGTGCTGCTGATGTGGCTGTATAGAGTGTGAAATAGTAGGAGGGAGTGATCATCAGCGCACTGTAAATCAGCAATTGAACACTGTGATGCCCGTACCAGCTTTGACCTGCCAAGCTTCTTAAAAAGGAATACCCTAAATCATGATCTTTGCCAACGATGTTGGTAAATGGATGATGATTTTGATGATGCATGACGCGCCATTCACGAGGATCAGTCACAAAGTCCCATACCCAGCGTTCTGAATGAAACTCGGTTGCTTGGGGGAGGTGATCATAACTTCCGTGCATGATGTTATGACCGAGCTCTGAAAATTCGAGTAGGGTGTGTAAACAACCCAGAATAATGCCCCGTCCCCAAGATTCTAAACTTATACATTCACGAATAAGTTGCTCACTGCGTAATTTTATAGCCTTTGAATATGCAGCAACATTTCGAATATGATCAATATCTTGGTCGTTCATCTCGGCTTTGGTTTTTTGATATAACGCCGTGAGTTCATTGACCAGGCTTTGCTGTTCCTCAACAAGATTGGCATACATGTTCATAAAAAATTCCATTTTCTTTTATTTATGAATATAAGAGATTGAATTCACTTGTAGAATGATAATTAAACAGTTAAATTTGACATTAGATGACAAATAAAAACGCGAATAATGATGCTTAATTCATGGAAGTTTTTAAGGGAAGCGAATACAGCTCGGGTACTATGTCATGTTGCAGAAAGCTACGGTATTACTTTTGAGCAATGCCTAGAAAATACACAACTGACGAAACAAGATCTTTATCAAGAAAATTTTGAAATCCAAGAGCGAAATGAATTACAGATCATCAGAAATATTCTGAATCTAATCTCTGATGAACATCCCATTGCGCTCGAAGCTGGGCTTCGACATCACACCACCACATTAGGGGCTTGGGGATTTGCAATTTTAAGTAGTGCCAATGTCAGAGAAGCGTTGCTGATCGCGATACGATATCTGAAATTAGGCGCAATTTTTTCTGATGTGGCTTTGCAAGAAGATGGTGAATTTACACATTTAAATTTATTTCATCATGACCTAAGTGCTGATATGCAATTATTTATTTTAGAAAGAGATATTGCGACCATCATCACACTTCAAAATGACATTCTTGGTGCTCAATTACCATTTCAGATAGATTTAGCGATGACCAAGCCTTGCTATGCAAATCAGATAGAAGAATTAACTGGTTATCCTATTTTTTATGAGAAACCACAAAGTCGAATCACGATTCAATCTGAATTGTTGCTTACCCCATTGCGTCAAGCTGATGACTTCACTTTTATCCGTTACCAAAAAGAGTGTGAGCATGTATTTCGACGCCGAAAAAGCTTAGGGGACTATAGTAAAAAAATACGCGAGTTTTTATTAAAGAATGCATCACAAATGCCGACGATTGAAGATATATCCAAAGCTTTAGCTGTCAATGTTCGTACCATTCAGCGCAATTTAGCCAATGAAGGGATTACGTTTCACCAATTGGTTAAAAATTTACGTGAGGATTTGGCAGATGATTTATTGCTGGGTACTGATCTCACAATAGATCAAATTTCTGAACGGTTGGGTTATGCAGAAGTATCTGTTTTTTCTAGAGCATTCAAGCGCTGTAAGGGTATGCCACCAGCAAAATATAGAAAGATGATGCAACAATAGCAGAACACAATACTGAGATCATATTAAGACGTTAATAAAAATTTAATGACAATTTAGGTCATCATTTACACTAGATAATCTACTTTCAAAAGCTATACTCGATAATATAAATAATGAAGTTATAGATAAAAATTCCAAAGAGGGTGCGTTTATGTCGGCATGGATGACACATCAAATACATAATCAATTTGATGAGCTTCAAGATTACAATCTATATACAACAGATCCAATCTTACAAGAAATCTTACAGCGTTATGGCAGTAGAAACTCAGTCCATTTAAGTGAGTTTGGCGCAGTCGTAGGTTGTGAAAGCTTTTATCACCATGCTGATCTTGCCAATAAACTTCCTCCTATTTTACATAGTTTTGATGCTCGAGGCAGGCGGGCAGATTTTGTTGAATTTCATCCTTCATGGCACAAATGGATGGCGTTAAATCGTAAATATGCGGTTCATGCACATCCTTTTCTAAATTTTACTCAAGAATCTGGTTGGGTGGATTGGGCAGCAAAATTCTTCCTCAGTGGTCAAGTGGAGTGTGGAAACTTATGTCCAAATTCAATGACCTTGGGCAGCATTCCATTGATTCAAAAAGAACCTGAGCTGTGGAAAAAGCTAGGAGATAAAATTTTATCCACTGAATATGACGAACGTGATTTACCAATTGCTCAGAAAAAATCGATTTGGATTGGAATGGGCATGACTGAAAAGCAGGGTGGTTCTGATGTGCGTGCTAATGAAACGACAGCTGTTCCAGTTGGGCAGTCTGGAAGAGGACAAGCCTATTTACTAACTGGGCATAAATGGTTTTTTTCAGCACCTATGTGCGATGCACATTTGGTTGTTGCTAAAACTGAGCATGATGGCTTGGCATGTTTCTTTGTTCCGCGATGGTTGGAAGATGGCACAAAAAATGCGATTCATATTCAACGACTCAAAGAGAAGGTTGGAAATCGCAGCAACTCCAGCTCTGAGGTCGAATTTAAAGAAGCTTGGGGCATTATGATGGGGGAGGCTGGACGCGGCATTCCAACGATTATTGAAATGGCGAATTATACCCGATTAACGTGTGCGGTAGGTTCAAGTGGCATTATGCGTCAGGCCCTAGTACAAAGCATTGCCTATACTCGTCAACGTCAAGCATTTGGTAAGAGACTCATTGAGCAGCCATTAATGCGGTCGGTGCTCACAGATCTTGCTTTAGAAACTGAAGCGGCAGTGCAGTTGAGTTTTCATTTGGCTCATTGTTATGAACATGACAGCGAACTTTGTTTGGCATGGAAACGTATCATGACACCAGCAGCAAAATTTTGGATCTGTAAAAGAGCAGTAGAAATGACTGGTGAAATGATGGAAGTTTTCGGTGGCAATGGCTACGTTGAACATGGCATCATGGCTCGTCTCTTTAAAGAAGCACCTGTGAACACTATTTGGGAAGGGTCAGGTAATGTCATGTGTCTCGATGTGCTTCGTGCTATTTCACGTGATCCTGAATCAATCGAGCATTTATTTAAAGATTTAGCATCTACTGCAAGTCACGACAAAATACTTAATGAAGAGTTGCAGGGACTGTTTAGATTATTTCATCAGGAACCTGATGATTTACAATTTATGGGGAGAAGCTTAGTCAGTCGTTTGGTTGTGCTCTCTCAAGCAGTATTGCTGAAACGTTATGCGCCAGATTTTATTGCCAATGCTTTTATTGAGACGCGTTATCAAAAATTTCATGGTCAAGTGGTGGGAATGCTTGA
Organism: Acinetobacter sp. Ver3; assembly: GCF_000632455.1. GTDB lineage: Bacteria > Pseudomonadota > Gammaproteobacteria > Pseudomonadales > Moraxellaceae > Acinetobacter. The sequence goes on along the minus strand of NZ_JFYL01000003.1, from coordinate 25,120 downwards.
TCCTAAACAAGTAGATGTGACCTCAATTTTAAATCGAGCATTTGCCGCTTAATTATTTTCCAAAACCCTTTTCTGATAGACAGCCAACACATAGATGCGGTTGGCTGTTATCGATACATAAAAATAAATAAGTACGACAGTGTGAAAAAATAGAATTCACTAGAATCGTGTCATTAAAAATTTTTAAATTTTGATCATATTAAAGTGAATAAAACATGTTGATCAAAAGTTATCTCCTCAATAAAGATTATTCGTCATTATGCACATGCAAAAAAAATCAAAAAAATTAAAGTATTTTTTGGTCTTAGTGGTATTGGTTGTTTTAGCACTTTCTGTTTATTTCTATATTCAGGCACAAAAAAAACAGCCAGAACCGCAGACCGTTCAAGTCACTCAAGGTGATCTAACGCAGATTGTTAAAGCCACAGGTGAAATTTATGCATCCGATATTGTCTCCGTGGGTGCGCAAGTCTCAGGTCAAATTCAAAAGCTGTATATCAAGTTAGGACAGGATGTAAAAAAAGGCGAATTAATCGCTGAAATTGACTCGACAACACAGTTGGACAAGCTCAATACCAGTAAAGCCGAACTTGAAGCTGCGAAGGCAGACTTGGCAGCGAAACGTGTCGCTTTACAAACTTTAAAACAAAACTATCAGCGTAAATTAACTTTATACAAAGCTGAAGCAGGCTCTCGTGAAGAGCTCGAACAGGCGAATAATCAGCTTAAACAAGCGATTGCAGATGTTGAGTCAAATGAATATCGGTTGAAACAATTACAGATTAATGTGAATACAGCACAAACTGAATTGGGCTACACTCAGATTCGCTCCCCACTGACGGGTACCGTGGTTTCCATGCCTGTTGAAGCTGGTCAAACCATTAACTTTGCACAAACGACACCTTTGATCGCGACGATTGCCAACTTGAATAAGATGGAAATTCGAATGCAGGTCGCAGAAGGTGACTACACTAAATTAAAAGAAAACATGCCAGTTAAATTTAGCACTTTGGCAGACCCCAATGTGAAATTAGATGGTGTGCTTCAAAGTATTGATCCTGCTTTAACGACCCTGACCAAAGGAACTTACGACGACAAAAATGAAAATGCGAATGCAGCAGTGTTCTACTATGCAAGAATGTTGGTGGACAACCCTGAGCGTAAACTCAGTATCGGTATGACAACTCAAAATGACATTATTGTAAATCAAAAAAAGAATGTGCTAAAAATTCCGAAAACAACGGTGATTGGATATGGATCAGATGCCATGGTTTACCTCTATCAACCTGATGCGAAACCTCAACCAAGAAAAGTTGTGACTGGAATTTCTGACTCAAATGATATTGAAATCAAGTCTGGTTTAAAGTTGGGTGAAAAAATTTTGGCAGAGGCACCTGACGATAGTGCGAATACATCAGGCGATACTCAATGAGTTTGATTGAATTAAAAAAAATAAATAAATTTGTAGGTCCAGATAATAATCAGCAACACATCCTAAAAGATGTCAGTCTAAGTATTGAACAGGGTGAGTTTATTTCGATTATTGGGCAATCAGGTTCAGGTAAGTCTACTTTAATGAATTTACTTGGATGTTTGGATCAAGCCTCTTCAGGACAGTTTCTGTTTCGTGGACAAGATATTTCCTTATTGAGTAATGATGAGCTTTCATCGTTACGTTTAAAAAGTTTTGGGTTTGTGTTCCAACGCTATAATTTATTGAATGCTTTATCTGCGTTAGAGAATGTCGCCTTGCCCGCGATTTATTCAAATTTGAATGCAGAAAACCGTGCAGATCGAGCACTGCAACTTTTAGCTCAGCTCGGTTTAGCTGATAAGAGTGACAATAAACCCAATGAAATGTCGGGTGGACAGCAGCAACGAGTCAGTATTGCCCGCGCGCTTATGAATGGTGGTGAGGTTATTTTAGCCGATGAACCCACAGGCGCTTTGGATTCTGAAAGTGGTGAAATGGTCTTGCAAATTTTGGAAGATCTACACCGTCAAGGGCATACGATTATTTTAGTTACTCATGATAAAAGTATTGCAGAACGTGCAGATCGTGTCATTGAAATTAAAGATGGACGCATTCTTTCGGATACGCAGCGTAAATCTTTAGGGCAAGTTTCTCCATCAAAAGTTTTTCATGCGGACATGAAATTCAGCTTTGTTTCCCAAGTGTATGAAGCGATGAAAATGTCTTTGCACTCAATTTTCGCCAATCGTTTAAGGTCATTTTTGACCATGCTAGGGATTATTATTGGCATTTGCTCAGTCACCATTGTCATTGCGATTGGTAATGGCGCAAAAGAAAAGTTTTTGAATGATTGGGGAGGATTGAAAACAGCAACACTTGAGATTTATCCGGGGGGAACAGCTTTAGCTGCATCTGCCAGCCGTTTAAATATGGATGATTTAAATGCTCTCAATGAGATGAAAGAAATTACCCATGTTTCTCCACATGTCAGTTTAAGCGGGAACATGATTTATCAAAATCGTAATATTGATGTGAGTGCAACAGGTGCAGATGGTTTTTATTTAAAAATTAGAAACATGAAAGTTCAATATGGTCGCTTTTTTACACAGAGCGATGTTGAACAGCGTTCCCAAATCGTAGTGATTGATAAGCAAGCTGCTGAAAAGTTATTTGGACAGCAAAAATTAGCTTTAGGTAAAACAGTGTTATTTAATAAGCGTTCTTATGAAGTTGTTGGAATCGCTGAACCTCAATATAGCTCAGGTTCTTCACAAATTTGGATGCCTTATAATGTATTGATGTCACAAATTTCAAGTAGTGATAATGTCAATCTGCTGACTGCGGTACTACATCAAAATACTGACTCAGTGAAAGCCGAAAAGAAAGTGAGGCAACTATTGATTGCTCGTCATGGTGTGGAGGATTTTGATATATATAACAGTGATGAGTCTATGAAGTCCTTTGAAAAATATTTAGGAACGATGACTTTCTTTATTTCTGCAGTAGCCTTTATTTCATTGGTCGTAGGTGGCGTTGGTGTGATGAATATCATGCTCGTTTCTGTGACCGAGCGAATTAAGGAAATTGGCTTACGAATAGCAGTTGGTGCTCGCCAAAGTGATGTGCAGGCTCAGTTTTTGATTGAATCTGCAGTTTTATGTTTAATTGGTGGCGTAATTGGTGTTGCGATCGCCTTGATCGCCAGTTTTATTTTTAATGCGATTAGCTCAGATTATAAGATGGTATTTTCATGGTCAGTTGCTATTATCGCACTGCTATTTTCAACGCTGGTTGGTTTGATCTTTGGTTATATGCCCGCTAAACGTGCTGCAAACTTAAAACCAATTGAAGCTTTAGCCCATGAATAAGAAAAAATTAGAGATGGCTGTTCAGTGAGTATTGTCTGTATTAACAGGTATTCAAAGTTCAAGATACTAAAGTTAACATTTTTTATCGTGGAATTTATTGTTGCAAATCAGTCTAATATTTTAACTGTAAATTCGATTTTTTTACTTACTAAACCGTAAGTACTTCTCATCCTTCTTCTACCTCAATAAGCTTTTAATTCGTCTTGTTGCACTGCCACATCCGCAGTATGACGAGGGGGAAATATGGCACTTTTGCTTTAAAGCTTATTTAAAAAATAAAGATCAATAAGAACCATAGATAAATTTATCTCATGAGGCTGATATGAAAAATCTCCTAACCACTAGTTTATTTGTGACCACCATTGCTTTAAGTGGCTGTAATGATTCTGATGATAAAAGTCCAAAAGATTCATCAAATCCATCTCCACTCACTTTGCAGACTTATACTCCTGGCGAGGATGCTGTTTTTGCCGTTGCATCAACTTTAATTTCAGGAAAAAAAGATGCTATTTTGGTCGATGCTCAATTTCAGAATCAATACGCTAAAGACGTAGTCAATCTGATTAAGAAATCAGGTAAAAATTTAAAATATATTTATATTTCCCATAGTGACCCTGACTATTATTTTGGAACCAATGAAATTTTAAAAGCATTTCCAAATGCTAAGGTTGTTTCAACCGCGCAGACAGCTTATTTGATACAAGCCTCTAAAGAAGATAAGTTATCAATTTGGCAGCCACAATTAGCAAAAGGCGATGCCCCTGAAAAGATTATTATTCCTGAAGCCTTAAATTCAGGATATATGGAATTAGATGGGCAAAAGATTCAAGTCCAACTTGATCCAGAAGATTCCACACATAGTTTCTTATGGATTCCAAGTTTAAAAACGGCATTGGGTGGTATTTCGGTCGCTTATGGTGAGCATTTGTGGATGGCCGATACCAATGGTGTGCAAGGGATCGATCTTTGGAAGAAGCAAATTGATAAAATACTGAGTTTAAATCCTGAAAAAGTGATCCCAGGTCATTATTTAAAAAGTGACTTTTCACCTAAGCCATTGGATTGGATTAAAGGGTATTTAACGAACTTTAAAACAGCAGTTACTGAAAATCAAAGCTCGGAAGGGATTTTTGGATATATGAAAGCAAAGTATCCAGATCTTGAGTCGAGTGAAGAAGTGCTAAAAATGTCTGCACAAGTATTTGCCAAAGAAACCGATTGGAAAGTTGCATCTCCTTATCCGCCAATAGGGCAAAAAATTCAAGTCGATTTTACGAGTTTGGAATTTGATCTTGATGTCAAAGACCATCAAAACCTAACTTTTACAGGTGCCGGTGGCGCAGATGGGCCAGATCTTTCTGAAGCGGTAAAATACACACCTGTTGAGATTGCTAAAAATATTTTTATGGTTTATTGGCATGAGGATAAATCAGGAGATAATGTCGTTCATATTCAAGATTATAATCGAGATATCGTTTACACCAACATTGCTGGGAATGATGGAACAATTCATCTTAAAGGCAAAATACTAGGCGTCAAAGGTGTAATCAAGGACATCGGTTTACAACAAGTATTGAACAAACCATTCTTCGCTATTGGACAGACTTTGGCGTTAAACATCAATGGTCAAACGCGGCGTCTTGAATTCAAAGACCAAAGTCTTTTAAATATCACATCAGGACAAAATACATCTGCCAATATTGAATATTTAGCCACACAGGTTGGACCTGAGCAGTTTATGGTGTATTGGACAGATGATGCGACTAAAGAAAATGTTGTACTGATCATCGATCAAAAGCAAAAGATCATTTACCAAAATATCGCAATGCCAGATGGAAAATTTAATCATCATCGAGGTACATTTAGTCTTCTACCGAAAGAATGAAGATTTAGTCCTTTCTATGCTGAGTAAGAGTACCTTCGGGTGCTCGAGTTTTTGATCAATTTAACATAGAAAAATGGCAGAGCTAATCTTAAACATTGTATGCATTCGATGAATGTCATTGAAAAAACCATTATGAATTTGCTTGTATAATGTACAAAAAAGCGTAATATCGCTTTCCCATCATGAAGGATGGATAAACTGAAGGTGATTAAAAAATGGCAAAGAAAAAAGCGTTGCCAGAAGTTGTGATTCACAACTTTGTGGCAAAACATATGCATGAAGTCAACAAAAGCCAAGTTTTTGTAGATCGTAAGAAAAATGCAAAACGTGGCTATAGCAAGCACAAAAAAGGGAGATATTCGAATGATTATCTCCCTTTTTTTATATGCCTAAACACGTGAAGGTTAGTCTGCTCCACCACTACTTCCACCATAATCTATATCTACATATGATGATTCGCTCATTTGGTGTTCAGAATTCATCGTTCAACCATGATCTAGCGTATAATTTGAAATAGGTTTATTGGGTCTTGAACTACTTTTTAATTTACTAACATATAAATGAAATAGAATTACCGAGATCGCTACGATCAACATGAAGATTAAAAAAAAAGCCAATTGATTATGTTGTTACTCAGCTCTTTCTCTGCTTAAACCGAGATTCATATTAGGCATTTACAATACGATTCGATTTCACCATATCCGCTAAACCATGATGACGGAAATAATACTCCATCCAACTTTTCACAATGAGTGGATTACTCATTTTCACCACTTCATCCAAAAGTGTTTGCGCATCGACCATTGGAACATGACAAATTGCTTTACGGACTCTGAGAATATTGCTCGAACTCATTGAAAGCGTATTAAAGCCCATTGCCATCAGTAAAATTGCTGAGAGTGGATCGCCAGCCATTTCACCACAAATACTGACAGGTTTGTCATATTTATGACACTCTTGAACTAAGCGTTGCAATGCTCGAAGCACTGAGGGATGGAAGTGAGAATAAACACTCGATACACGTGGGTTATTACGGTCGACTGCCAACAAATATTGGATTAAATCATTCGAACCCACAGAGAAGAAATCAACTAATTCTGCAAACTCACCAATTTGGAGTAAAACACTAGGTACTTCCACCATGATGCCAATCTTAGGACGATTAATTTTAACTTGTTCTTCTTCCTGAACCGCAGCTAAGTCACGCTCAATAATATAAAGCGCTTCTTCTACTTCACTGACGCTGGTGATCATTGGCAGCAAAATATGCAAATTATTCAAGCCGACACTGGCTTTTAACATCGCACGAATTTGTGAAGAGAAAATCTCAGGATGATCCAAGGTAAAACGAATCCCTCTCCATCCTAATGCTGAGTTTTCTTCTTCTATTTCGAAATAAGGTAAATCTTTATCTGCACCAATATCCAAAGTACGCATCACGACTGGTTTATTGGCAAAGTGACTAAGTTGTTGACGGTAAATCGCCCGTTGCTCTTCTTCACCCGGGAAACGATCACGCAACATAAATGGAATTTCTGAACGATAGAGTCCGACACCTTTGGCACCGCGTTGTACACCACGCACGACATCAATCATTAAACCTGTATTCACAAATAAGCGTACTGCAACACCATCAGGAGTGATGGCATCTTTGGTTTCATACTGTTTAAGATCTTTGGCGATTTGTTCTTCTTCTTTTTGGATGTCACGGTAACGTTGACGTAAACGACGTGGTGGATTGATAAATACACGTCCTTGATAGGCATCAACAATCATTTCCACATCATCAAGGGTAGTCACCGGAAGTTCGGTGACACCAACAACTGTGGGGATACCCAAAGCACGTGCCACAATCACCATATGTGAATTGGCAGCCCCTTCAGACGTCACAATCGCTGCAATCTTATCTACAGGAAGTTCAACCAATGCTGCCGTACTGATTTCTTCACCCACGATGATACTGTCATTGCTCAGTTCACGATGACTCAGATCATCTTCTTGAAGTGCTGCTAAAATACGTCGCCCAAGGTCTTTTAGGTCTGCAACACGTTCTCGTAAATAATCGTCTTCCATTTGTGCAAAGATTGCCACATGACGATCAATAACGTGTTTAACTGCACCTTGAGCCCAGTGACCATCACGGATTAACTCTTTGATTTCAGCAGGCAGGGCATTCTCATCCAACATTCTCAAGAATACGCTAAATAATGCACGTTCCTCAGACATCAAAGAATCTTGCATTTTATCATCAAGTGATTGAATTTCTTGGCGAACTGAATCAACTGCATGATCAAGTAATTCAAGCTCTTCACTGATATCTTCAGCTTCGCGGTCAGGTACTGAACCTAAATCTGCGGGTGGATAAAGAATAAGTGCACGACCTAATGCAATACCACCTGCACCTGATGATCCTTGAAATGTTTTATAGGTTGGAGAATTATTTGGCTTACGGAAAACATCAATATTTCCAACTGCATGCGCATGGGCGATAACGCCAGAAAGTTGCGCACAAAGTGTGACTAAAAACGATTCAGCAGCTTCGCTAAAGTCTTGTGGTTCAGTATTTTGAACCACGAGAACACCCATGACTTTTCGACGATACATAACAGGAACGCCAAGGAAAGAGTTATAAATCTCTTCACCCGTTTCTGGGAAATATGCGAAACGCTCATGCTTAAACGCATTCTCGATATTGACGATTTCCTCGCGTTGCCCAACGAGTCCGACCAAACCCTCACCCAGCTGCAGTGAGACATTGCCAATAGATTCAGCATTTAAGCCTTTGGAAGCCATCAGAACGTAACGTTGGTTACGTTCATCAAGTAAATAAATAGAGCACACATCTACATGCATTGCTTCAGAAATTTGGTTGACCATAATTTCTAACGAATCATGCAAACTGACAGACGCATTGATTTCTTGGACAATGCGCCGTAAAGAGTCTAATTGCATGTTCGACATGTAGCGGTGCTCCTCTTAAAGGGATGTAATTATGGTGATTATTCAAATAGTCGAAATAAAAATCAAACATTTAAATTCAATGTTTAATATAAATCATGCTATGGCAGATGCATACACAATTCCAACATGGCACGACGGTAAACATCTTTTTTGAAGTTCACCACTTGGCCTAGTGGATACCAATAGCTGACCCATTGCCATTGATCAAACTCTGGCGGATCATTTAAGTTCAACTGAATATGATTCGTTGACGCGACTAATTTCAATAAAAACCATTTTTGCTTTTGTCCGATACACACAGGATCAGAATCTGATCTGATGTAGCGAAGTGGCAAACGATAATGTAACCAACCTTCGGTCTGAGCAATTATTTGGACGTGCTCCGGCAATAACCCGACTTCTTCACGGAGTTCCCTGAAAAGTGCCTGTTCTGGAGTTTCACCAAATTGGATGCCTCCTTGAGGAAATTGCCAAGCATTGTGACCAATGCGTTTTGCCCATAAAACTTGTCCAATATCATTTGCCAAAATGATCCCGACATTCGGTCGGAAACCTTCTGAGTCGATCATTTGGCACCTAAAATTTATTAAATTCGTTGACTTTGGGTTCGGGGGCATCCACTCTCTATGCCCAACTCGAAAAGTTCAAAGTAATAATGTTTTAAAATTGCTATGATCTTAACGAATTTCTATCGACTAGCGGAAATAGATTTACATTTTTTTTCTTAAATTTCAGTTTGAACGAGTAATTTCATGAAATTGGCGTTGTTTGATTTAGATCACACCTTGTTAAATACCGACTCTGACCATTCTTGGGGTGAGTTTTTAGTCAATGAAGGCTTGGTTGATCCAGTTCGACATCGCGCCATGAATGACAAATTTTATGAAGACTACAAAGCAGGACAACTTGATCCAATTGCCTACAACGAATTTGTATTTGAATTTTTAACGCAACATGACAATGAGTATTTGACCGACTTACATCAGCTTTTTATGCAAAAAGTGATTCGACCTCAAATGCGTCCTGAAGGTTATAAAGCGATTCAACGTCATCAAGATGCTGGGCATCAATTAGTAGGGATTACCGCAACATCAGATTTTATTACTGCACCTATTTTTCGTGAATTTGGTATTACAGAAATTATTGCAACCAATGCAGAAGTGGTTGATGGTAAATATACGGGTAAAGTCATTAATATTCCGTGTTATCAAAAAGGTAAATTGGCACGATTAGATCAATGGCTCGAGGGACGAGACGTTACTGAATCATGGGCATATTCAGACTCCATTAACGATCGATTCTTATTGGAATATGCGGATCATGCGATTGCAGTCAATCCAGATGAGCGTCTTGAAGCATTGGCTAAAGAGCAGGGTTGGGATATCCAAGACTGGTCCATTTAAGACAGTTTTATTCTCAAAATTAAATCATTGCTAAAGCCATTGTATCAATGGCTTTTTTTCATTGATCAGCATTGAAATAACTTGAGATGAAATTCAGCATAAATTTACAGACGCTTTCATCGCTTGGTGATACCTTATGCGCAAACAACTAACTTAAAATTAATCAAAATCATAAGGAATACACGATGCTAAATGCAGAGCCAAGAATGACCAACTTATTTGAGCAATTAGGATTGGATTCTAGCGAGCAAGCTATTGCAGAATTTATTGAAACACATCAGTTAGAAGCTGAAACCTTTTTGACTGAAGCAAGTTTTTGGTCTGAAGGTCAACGTCAATTTTTGAAAGAAAAATTATGTTCAGATGGTTCATGGGCATTAATTATCGATCAGCTCAATGAGTCTTTACATGAAGATTCATTGAAGAAAAAAGCTTAAGTAGCTCACTTGTCTTAATAAAGTAAAAAGTCATCTTATTAGATGACTTTTTAAATATCGAGTGCCGAAATTATTTCATTAAATCAACCAGTGCCTTGGCAGCCTTAGATTGGGTGCGTCCCGGATGCCAAACCATACCCAATTGACGCTGCATTTCTAAATTAATATCCAGTCTGACCAAGTCTTGATTGACTAAAGTACTTGGCAGGACAGACCAACCTAACCCAATAGAAGCCAACATGCGAATGGATTCAAGCGGATTATTGCTCATGGACACTTTAGGTTTTAATCCATTTTTTTCAAATTCTGCAAGGGTGATCTGCGCTGTATATGTTTGAGCTGCAGGTAATAAACTTGGGTACTGCATGAGATCTTCAAGGCTTAAATTTTTCATATTTGCCAATGGATGAAAAACTGCAGCAACGAAAACCAAAGGGTCACTCCATAAAGGAACATATTTTAAACGTTCATCTAGGACAGGGGGTAAGGTTAAGAATGCCAGTTCAAGGTCACCGGCTAACACTTTTTCATGCGCTTGTTCTGAATCTACAAAATGCACATCTAATGTCACATCAGGATATTGCTGAACATAGCTTTTTAAATGTTGCGGTAAATGATGTAATCCAATGTGATGGCTGGTACCAACTTTAAGCTTTCCTTTAATCTGATTTTGGTCGTGGCTTAAGGTGTGATGAATATCACCTAGTTCATTTAACCAATTTTTAACTTTAGGAAGCAGGGAATGAGCCGCATGGGTGGCTTGTACACCTCGGCCAGCAGATTCAAATAATTTGACACCAAAATAATCTTCTAAACTATGAATACGTTTGGTGACAGCGGGCTGAGTGATAAATAGTTGATCAGCTGCCATAGAAATCGAACCCGTTTCCATGACTTTTATAAAAGCTTCAAAGGCAGCAAGATTCATAATTTAAACTCGGTTATGAAAATATTATTTAATTATAAAATAAATTTATATCTATTGCGAAGTAATTCTTCATAAACTGTTGCAAAAAAAGCCGCATAGTGCGGCTTAGATGAGGAGGATCACAGGTGAAACTATGCGACGATATTTTCTTCCTGTTGTATCGTTTTTTTCTCCCACACGCGTTCGTGAATGAAATAAGCCACGGCTTGTACAGTAGGCTCAAGTAAACTTAAAGTAATTGCCATCCAAATGCTGCCTGTGACAAGGTAGCCTACAATCATGGCTACCGTAATGTGCATAATGTAGTAGCTTAATGTTTTTTTGAACATGCGTTGATTATCTTCAACAAATTTTTGAATATGTGCCATGTGAACATCCTCAGTTGGTGGTGATCTTGGAGATGTTAAAATGATAAGCATTCTTATTTAATCTGTAAAAGCGAATATTATTTTTAAATTAATCGTTTTTATAGATGGTTTTTGTGTTTAAATTGATTCTAAAAAGTTTTTAAACTAATAAAAATGATAAATTAGATTTATGTGAATAGGCCGTTATAATCGTAATTAATGACAGAATTACCCAGTCCAGTGGAGCAAATCGACATGGCAGGCGAAACCCAAAAAGCAGAAACTCAAACAAAAAAAACGTTGTACGATAAATTGTGGGACGATCATTTAGTTAAACAACGCGATGATGGATCTTCTTTACTTTATATCGATCGTCACTTGTTGCATGAAGTGACTTCTCCACAAGCTTTTGAAGGCTTACAACTTGCAGGACGTAAACCTTGGCGTTTAAGTGCAAACGTGGCAACTCCTGACCATAACGTACCAACGTCTACGAAAGAGCGTTCTGAAGGGATTGCGGGGATCGAAGATGATACTTCACGTATCCAAGTGCAAACTTTAGATGATAACTGTAAAACATTTAATGTTGCACAGTTTGATATCAACGATGTCCGTCAAGGGATCGCACACGTTGTTGGACCTGAGCAAGGTTTAACTTTACCGGGTATGACGGTTGTTTGTGGTGACTCTCATACAGCGACGCATGGTGCGTTTGGTTGCTTGGCACACGGTATTGGGACATCAGAAGTTGAACATGTATTGGCAACGCAATGCTTAGTTCAAAAGAAAATGAAAAACATGTTGGTACGTGTTGACGGTAAATTAGGTCAAGGCGTAACACCAAAAGACGTGGTTTTAGCGATTATCGGTAAAATCGGTACAGCTGGTGGTACAGGTCATGCCATCGAATTTGGTGGTCAAGTATTCCGTGATATGTCGATCGAAGGTCGTATGACGGTGTGTAACATGGCAATCGAAGGCGGTGCCCGTGTAGGTATGGTTGCCGTTGATGAAAAAACCATTGAATACGTAAAAGGTCGTCCATACGCACCTAAAGGAGAGCAGTGGGATCAAGCTGTAGCTTATTGGAATACTTTACATTCTGATGAGGGTGCACACTTTGATACAGTTGTTGTATTACAAGGTGAAGAGATTGAGCCACAAGTGTCTTGGGGTACATCTCCTGAGATGGTGATTCCTGTATCTCAAGCAGTACCGACATTAGAACAAGCAAAAGATGATGTACAACGTAACGATTGGACACGTGCTTATCAATATATGGGCTTAACCGCGGGTCAAGCATTGTCTGATATTAAATTGGATCGCGTATTTATCGGTTCTTGCACCAACTCTCGTATTGAAGATATCCGTGCGGCAGCTGAAGTTGCAAAAGGCAAAAAAGTTGCAAGCACGATTAAGCAAGCGATGGTTGTTCCGGGTTCTGGCTTAGTCAAAGCACAAGCAGAAGCTGAAGGTTTGGATAAAATCTTAATTGAAGCTGGTTTTGAATGGCGTGAGCCGGGTTGCTCAATGTGTTTAGCAATGAACGCAGACAAATTACAACCGGGTGAGCACTGTGCATCAACATCAAACCGTAACTTCGAAGGTCGTCAAGGTAATGGTGGTCGTACGCATTTAGTGAGTCCAGCGATGGCAGCAGCAGCGGCAATTGCAGGTCACTTTGTAGATGTGCGTACGTTCTAAGCAAACCTAGAAATGAGTTATGTAACTGAAGTGAAATGCTCACTGACTAGAGACTCAGTTTGCATGGGGGATGATGTAAATGCTCCTCATTTGTTACAGACTCACATTGTAAAATATGAACAGAGTGAACAGTTTTTCAATGAAATTTTAAAACACTATTCATTTCCAGCTATGGCATGTTGGTCTTGTTATTTAAATGATGAACTGTTTGCACTCATTAAATTTGATCATAAAGAAAATGGAGTCCATGTGGAGTACAAATATTTAAAAGATAAAGTTGAACTGTTAAAAGTTAATTTTATACATTTTAGATATGATAGTTCTTGTGAAACATGGTCTTGATTCCATTAGGTAGTAATCATGAAAAAATATACCGTTGAACAAGGTATCGTTGCACCTTTAGACCGTGCCAATGTCGATACAGATTTAATTATTCCAAAACAGTTCTTGAAATCAATTAAGCGTACAGGTTTCGGCGCGAATTTGTTTGATGAGTTACGTTATTTAGATGAAGGCTATTTGGGGCAAGACAACTCAAAACGCCCTTTGAATCCAGACTTTGAGTTGAATAAACCACGTTATCAAGGTGCTTCAATCTTGATTTCACGTGCCAACTTTGGTTGTGGTTCAAGCCGAGAACACGCGCCATGGGCTTTAGAAGAATATGGTTTCCGTACCGTAATCGCACCAAGCTATGCAGACATTTTCTACAACAACAGCTTTAAAAATGGCATGTTACCAGTGATCTTGTCTGAAGAGATTGTTGATCAATTATTTAAAGAGTGTGCAGCACAAGAAGGTTATCAGTTAACGATTGATCTTCAAGCACAAGAAGTGCGTACGCCTACAGGCGAAGCATTTAAATTTGAAGTTGATCCATTCAGAAAGCACTGTTTGTTGAATGGTTTAGATGATATTGGTTTAACGTTACAAGCGGCAGAAGACATTCGTGCTTATGAGGAAAGAACTAAAGCTGTTCGCCCATGGGTATTCCAAGAAATCAAAGCGTAACTGATACTTAAAGCTATAGTGCTCTGATTCAAGTCTTGCTAATATCGGTGCAAAATTATTCTTTTAGTTTTGCGCCGTTTGGTGAGGTTGGGCACAAATGAAGGCAAAAGTTTTATTACGCTATGCGTTTTTCGGATTGTCTGTCGCCGTTTTATCCGCTTGTCAGACCGTAGACCGATTACAACTGAAAAAGATTAAAGAAACGCCTGAAACCAGAAATCATGCTTTGATTTATTGCTCAGGAACGTTGAATTGTGAGTTTGAAAGATTCGATGAGCATCCCATTGTTGATGCTCAATCTCGAAGATTAGATCAGCGTGCGATCAAGCAAGGTATGGTGCGATTAAATGCTGACTCTTTGAAAGATCCGCAAGCCTTATATCTTTCAGTTCCTGCTGGACTGCATGAGGTGGTGGTTCGCTTTTATCCGATTTCAGAGGAAAAAGCAGAAACTATTAATGTCATCCATCGCTTCGAAGCAAAAAAAGATTACCGATTTGTAATGTTTAGAGATCGAAGCAGTGGGAAAAAAAGTTTACTTGATGCTTCTGCACCAGAGCCATTATGTGTTGACTTGTTGCAAGAGCAACAAACCATTCGCCGTTTCTGCAAACCCTATAATGTTCTCAATGGACTAGGTGAGTTTGTGGAACAAAAAAATTTAAAAACACGTTAGTTCATACTAACTTTACAAATGGAAAATCTCATGTCTAAACAAATCTTGATTTTAGCTGGTGACGGCATTGGTCCTGAAATTGTAAAAGCAGCTGAACAGGTCCTCACCCGTGTCAATGAAAAATTCAATCTAGATTTAACATGGGAACAAGGTTTATTGGGTGGCGCTGCAATTGATGCGCATGGTTCACCTTATCCAGAAGTTACCTCTGAACAAGCAAAAAAAGCAGATGCGATTTTGTTAGGTGCTGTTGGTGGTCCGAAGTGGGATACAATTGAGCGCTCAATTCGTCCTGAGCGTGGTTTATTGAAATTACGTAGCGAACTTAACCTTTTCGCTAACTTGCGCCCAGCGATCTTGTATCCTCAATTGGCAGATGCTTCAAGTTTGAAACCTGAAATTGTTTCAGGCTTAGATATTTTAATTGTCCGTGAATTAACTGGTGGTATTTACTTCGGTCAACCACGTGGTATTCGTGAATTAGAGAATGGTGAGAAGCAAGGCTTTAACACCGACGTATATGCAGAGTCAGAAATCAAACGTATTGCTAAAGTGGCGTTTGAAATGGCGAAACTACGCGGTGGTAAAGTGTGTTCAGTTGATAAGGCGAATGTTCTTGAAGTCACTGAGCTTTGGAAACAAACAGTAACTCAGTTGCATGCTGAACAGTATGCTGACATTAACTTGTCACATATGTATGTCGACAATGCAGCAATGCAATTGGTTCGTGCACCTAAACAATTTGATGTGATCGTAACAGGTAACTTGTTCGGTGATATCTTGTCTGATGAGGCTGCGATGTTGACTGGTTCAATCGGTATGTTGCCATCAGCTTCTTTAGATGAAAATGGTAAAGGGATGTATGAGCCTTGTCATGGTTCAGCACCAGATATCGCAGGTCAAAATATCGCAAACCCATTGGCAACAATTTTATCTGTTGCAATGATGCTTCGATATACGTTCCGTCAAGAAGCTGCAGCAAAATCGATTGAAGATGCAGTAGGGAATGTTTTAGACCAAGGTTTACGTACAGCTGACATTATGTCTGAAGGCATGAAGAAGGTTGGGACAATTGAAATGGGTGAAGCAGTTGTTGCAGCGCTTAACTAATTTCAGTTGATTCATTCAAAACGCAGCCTATGAGCTGCGTTTTTTATTGCCGAGCTTTTGAAAGCGATATTGTTTTTTTAAGCTAAAAACACTTGAGCAAGTCATTACGTTACCGTATGACTGACTTGCTGAAGCTGTCCATACAGGAATCATAAAACTATTTTCATCTCTCATCGAATTTCCCATTGGAATCGAGGTGTTGACTATACGTTCAAAGGTGAAAATGGATCGATCATCTCGAATCTCAAGATTGGGCTTCAGCTTAATGTTAAAAGAATTCAACTCGGTAGTTTCTCGGATATGTTGGATATCTTGTCCTACAAATTGTGAAACATAAGTATTCATATTTTTTTGTTCTGAAAATTTGCTGTTTGGCATGCCGTAAACAGGAAAAGTGTAAATATGCAGATGGGCAAAAAACACAATTTATTTAGTGCACGAAATAGTGGGGCAGTACGACGATTTTTTAGATTGAATGTGCAAATGGGCTTTGTTGGTATATATGATTGGATAGTAAATGAATAAATAGTGAGTTTAATTATTCTATATATCTGAATTTGTCTCTTATCACAAAGACAGGCGATTGATTTAGCTGAATGAACTTTCTATGCGATTCATAAAATAAAAGTACAAAAACAAAAAAAGCCACTCAATGTGGCTTTTCGCTTACTAACACTTAGCGTGCACGGTAAGTAATGCGACCCTTAGATAAGTCATAAGGTGTCATTTCAACTTTAACACTGTCGCCAGTCAAAATACGAATATAGTGTTTACGCATTTTACCAGAAATGTGTGCAATTACTTCGTGACCGTTTTCTAAACGTACACGGAACATAGTATTAGGAAGCGTTTCGGTGACAACGCCTTCGAACTCGATAAGTTCCTCTTTATTGGCCATAGCCTACCTGATGATCAAATTGGAAAGGCGCAAATTATAGGCAAAATTTTAGAAAAAAACAAGGTTAAACCAAGTTCAGTCGGCGTTTCTATGGTCAAACTTGTCGAACAAACAAATAAAATTTTTAAACAAAAAAATGCTTAACTATGTTGTCAGTTTGGTCAATCGACTGTAATCTAATTCATAAGTTTTAAGTAAATATTAATAACATACAAGGAAGGGCACTGCGTGAGTCAGCTAACTGATGCTTCGGTTGTTCTACGATTAGGTTATCAAGCAATTCGTCGTGCTGGATTGCCCACAGAAGAAATTTTAACAAAAGCGGGTGTAGCCTTAAATCAAGTAGATCAAAATGCGCGTACGCCTTTAAGCGCGCAGTACGCTTTCTGGGTTGCTGCCGAAGAAGTCAGTAAAGATCCAGACATTGGTCTACATTTAGGTGAGCATTTACCACTTTATCGTGGTCAAGTGATTGAACATCTTTTTATTTCATCTGAAAATTTTGGCGAAGGCCTGAAAAGGGCTTTAGCGTATCAACGTCTAATCAGTGATGCATTTCATGCCAAATTAGTTATTGAAGATGATCGTTGCTACCTAACCAATGGTGAACAACCTTTCTCTGAAAACCTAGTCAATCGTCATTTTTCTGAGTGCGCGATTTCAGGCATTTTAAGATTCTTCAAATTTATTACTGAAGGTCGATTTCAACCTATATATATCGATTTTAACTTTAGCGAGGGTGCTTCAGACGATGAGTATTTCCGTGTATATGAGTGCCCGGTAAGTTTAGGCCAAAAAGAAACGCGACTTTATTTTGATCCTGCAATTTTAGATTATGTGCTTTGGCAAGCCGAGCCAGAATTACTTCAACTGCATGAGCAGTTGGCGATTGAAAAATTACAGGAGTTGGCTCGATACGATTTAGTGGGTGAGGTGCGCCGTGCCATTGGTTCTACACTTGAGAGTGGAGAAACAACGCTAGAAACTGTGGCAGCTCAGTTGAATATCACCCCACGTCGTTTGAGAACACAGCTCAGTGAAGCCAATACAAGCTTCCAGCAAATTTTATCTGACTATCGTTGTCGTTTAGCTAAAAAACTTTTGGCAAACACCAATGAAAGCGTAGAGAGAATTGTCTATCTGACGGGTTTCTCAGAACCAAGTACGTTCTATCGTGCCTTTAAACGATGGACCAATGAGACACCTGTTGAATATCGTAAGCGTAAACAGCGCTAAAAAAATCCCTTCTTATGAAGGGATTTTTTTCAATTCAAAATAAAAAATTATTCAGGCATGTTTAACCAATGAGGGCCTAGCGGCACTTTAGGCAAGTTAAACTCTTCAGGATAGTGTGCTTGGATAAAGTAAAGGCCGTCAGGTGGTGCTGTGATCCCTGCTGCTTTACGGTCTTCTGCTGCGAATATTTCATCGATATGGTCAATGTCGTACATCCCCTGACCAATTTCCAGTAAACAGCCCATAATATTGCGAACCATGTGGTGTAAAAAACCATCTGCTTGGATGTCTAGAACGAGGTAAGCACCGTGTTTGATGAGTTTGCAATGGCTCACATGGCGTACAGGCTGGTTGGATTGACACGCAGCAGCTCTAAAGCTTTCAAAGTTATGAGTACCCTCAAATTTTGAGGCTGCAGCAATCATTTTATCTACATCAAGTGGGTAATAAGCATGCGTTACTTGTTTGTGGAGTAAGGCAGGGCGCATGGGGCTGTTATAAACGACATAACGATAACGGCGAGCCTGCGCTTTAAAGCGTGCATGAAAATCGCTATCCATTTCTTGAATCCATTGGATGGCAATATCTTTAGGGAGTGTACTGTTAGCCCCCATAAGCCAGCCACGAATTGGACGTATTGCATTTGTGTCAAAGTGAGCCACCATATTTGTGGCATGAACACCTGCATCTGTTCGACCCGCACCATGCAAAATGATGGGTTCATCAGCAATTTTGCTCAACACTTTTTCCATGGTTTCTTGTACGCTCGGCACGCCTGGTTGCTGTGTTTGCCAACCTCGATAACGAACGCCACTAAACTCAATTCCGATTGCAAAACGTGGCATTTGAACCTCTAATTTGATGAATCATACCAATGCTGTAACCATTGATCTGTGGAGGGGTATTGTAAATACATTTTTAGAATTTTGGCATAAAGATCGGCATCACTGAGTGTATCGTCGATCAAAATATCAGATGCTTTAATCCAACTGCTAATTGCATAGCGTTGATCTAATTCTCCAAACATGACCTGACTACTTAATACAATATGGCAGCCTAAGGCACGAAGCTGCTTCAAAATATCTGTGGTATCCGCATTAATTGCTAAATTACCGGTTCCATATGCTTGAAGTATGAGTACATGAGGCGAGTTGTCGATAAAACGCGTTAAATGCTGATTGAATAATTTGATTTCAATGGGGCGAAGACTCAGATTCGCAATATTGAGTTGTGTCGAGCGTTCAATATGTTGCTCAGTAATGTCGACAAAAGAACTTGATATGGGCTTGATGACATTTGTAAATGCTTCACCACAAAATGCATTTAGTGCCGTGCGATGAGTCTTGACTGCAGTTCTGGCATGAAAAATTTGATGGTTAAAGCATAAGTAAACACCATCAGACACATTTTCCATATATTGGATGGCATGATTCAGATTATCTAAAGCATCGCTCGATGGATGCAAAGATGTCGCTGCATGATTGAGCAGAGGAAATTGGCTACCTGTGATAATGACTCGACACGTATCATGGAGAAATCGAGAAAGAATAGCCGCAGCATAACTCATGGTATCGGTACCATGAATGACAATAAAATTTTGAAATTGTTTAGCTTGCAATTGTTGAATTTTTTGGATTAACAGCAACCAATCACGCGCCGTACATGCACTACTGTCTTTAATCTCATGAGCCTGAACAAGCTCTATTGGATTTTGAACGGGCAAAATTTCTTTTAATTGCGGGAAAAAATCGGCAGCAGGCATAGGCGCTAAAGGTTCACCAACGCAACCAAATGTACCACCCATATAGATTAAAGCTATTTTTGAACTCATAAAAAAAGCAGCCTGATTAGACTGCTTCATATTAAGATTAATTGGAATCAGATTCCATGCTCTCTCGGAGTTTTGCTGCACGCATTTTTTGTTCGTCATTGTAATGCGATTCATATTCCGTAATTAATTTTTCTGCTTCATCAAACGCGCCAAATTTAATGTATTGATCCGCTAAATCTAAGTTAAGTTGAATTTCATCAACATTGAGTAATTCAGGAAAACGTTGTACAAGAGGATCATCAGGACGATTCGGATTCATTTTTATCGCAGATGTTTCATGCGAATGACTCTGTTGCACATCCACGTTTTCATCTGAAGAATTGAGGTCAAAATTAAACTCGTTTGTCGCTTCAATTGAGCTTTCTATTGTAGATTTTGAATTAAGATTTTCCTCAAAGTCGAAAGTTACAAAATCTAAAATCTGATCATTCACGCTTTGCTCTGAAACTTTTGCTGAGCTAGATGTTTCAGCATCAAAGTTAAAATCATCTGAAAGATCAAAAGTGAGTTCATCCTTGGATGTTGTTGTTTGAGAATGAGACTGTTCCGATTGATCTGAAAAGTTAAATTCCAATGGATCGATTTCAATATTCAGTTCTTGTAGATTTTTTTCTGATGGAGAAGAACTCAGTGCTGAATGAGGGAGATCTGTTTTTTCACCCCATTCTTGACTCAAATCAAGTGTGAAGTCGAGATTTTGGATGGACTCATTTTCTGAAGCACGGTTCTCTCTAGCGGTCGACTGCACTGATTCTGTTTGTGATTTATTTTCAGACTGAAAACTGGTGAAGTCTAAATCAAATTCTAAGGGTGCGCGATCTTCAGTCGATTGATTGGTTGTTTCAGATTCAGTCTGTGTTTGAGCATTTGGCTCGAAAGTTAAATCTGTCGTTATAAATTCTAAAGGTGTTTGCTCTTTTGATGCAGGAGTCTTCTCATCATCTTGCTCGAATGGGTGTTGTGAGGTTGGTTGCGGTGTATCTTCCATAAAAAAATCGAGTTCAAAATGCTCGTTTTGCGATGGAGTCTGTTGTTCAGTTGCCTGCTGATTTTCAGCCTGATCAGAAGGGAGCTGGTCAATGATTTCTTCATTGGTTTTATTGAGCGTAAACTCTTCTGCTAAATCCAGCTGTTCTGAGCTAAATACAAAATGAGCAGTAGGTTCAGCAGAGACATGCTCATTTTCTTCTTCAGGGGTGCTTTTCTTCTCTTTGGCTTGTAAGGGATGTGGGTATTGTTCTGTTTCAAACACAAATGTTGAGCTTTGAGAAGGAAGAGAAGATTGCTCTGTGGTCTCATTTGTTTCAGTGGGTGTGCTTTCCTGAGAGCTATGTTGTTCATCCTGAGACTTGATGAGATGATCAAAAGCTTGTTCTGATTGCACTGCAGGAATTTCAGTTATAAAACTGGTGCTATGAAACTGTGCAGCATGACGAGGCTGATTCTCGGAGTTCGATATATCCCGTGATTCTTTCGCAATTTCTTTATTCCGTTCCGCTTCTTTTGCAGCTTTAAGTTTGTCTTCAGCTTCATCCGCAATGTAATGTAATCCAGTGGAGCGTAAATAATTACTTAATTGTTTTAAAGCAAATTCATCATTCTGTAAGATGTGAATATCAATCAAATACGAGTAAAGCTCATGTTGTCTAGGATCGCGATTCAATGCTTGATTGATTTTTGCTTCGGCTGACATATAGCTTTCTGATTGAATTAAGTATTCAATACTGGCTTTAAGTTCATCAGCCACTGGTTCGGCACTTAAGTCTTGTGGTGCGCCATGACCGTGCTGTGAATAGGCTTGTTGTGGGGTGGAACGAGTTTTGGGGCTTTTCTTAGCGCGTTTTACACTCACATTTTTTTTAGATTTTGTTGATCCTGTGTCACCATTTTTTTGTTTATCCTCACGTTTTTTGAGCACCAGTGCGATTAACAGCAAGACGACAAATGGAATGACATACAACATAATTTTTCCCCTTCATTGAATTCAATGAATTTATTGCAAATCTAATACCTGAGTGCTCGAAATATTGGACTGTTTTTAATCTCGATTTTTTATATTCTCAGTTCATCATTATGTATCGATCAAGATGTTCGAAATAAGAAGTGATGAGATTGTAATTTAACTGTTTTTTGTATCGATGTCATAATATTTCCTTTCAAATAGCACTCCAAGCTCTAATCAATTCAAATTGCATAAAAAAAGCCGATCTAATCAGACCGGCTTTTTATTGAAGTGACTATTAAATATTAAGCATTTTTATAGTCAATCAAGATGCGTAGCATACGGCGTAAAGGTTCAGCAGCACCCCAAAGTAATTGGTCACCAACAGTGAACGCGCCTAAATACTCTTTACCCATATTGAGTTTACGTAAACGGCCTACTGGAACTGTAAGCGTGCCAGTTACTGCAACAGGTGTAAGATCAGTCATTGATGCTTCACGTGTGTTCGGCACAACTTTAGACCAGTCATTTGCACTTGCAATGATGTCTTCAATTTCATTTAAAGGAACATCTTTACGAAGTTTTAAAGTCAATGCTTGTGAGTGACAACGCATTGCACCAATACGTACACAGTGACCATCAATAGGTACAATTTGTGAATTACCAAGAATCTTATTGGTTTCAACTTGACCTTTCCATTCCTCTTTCGATTGACCGCTTTCAAGCTGTTTGTCGATATAAGGAATTAAAGAACCTGCTAAAGGTACACCGAAGTTTGCTGAAGGGAATCCTTCACCACGCTGTAATTCAGCAATTTTAGAGTCGATATCTAAAATTGGAGAACGTGGATCGTCTAATAGATCTTTTGTATTGTTATACAAATAGCCCATACCTGTGATGAGTTCACGCATGTTTTGCGCACCCGCACCAGAAGCAGCTTGGTAAGTCATTGAAGTCGCCCATTCAACAAGATTGTTTTGGAACAGACCACCAAGACCCATTAACATCAATGAAACAGTACAGTTACCGCCCACAAATGTTTTCGTACCTTTTACCAAACCGTCTTTGATCACATTCATGTTGACTGGATCTAATACGATGATGGCTTCATCGTCCATACGCAATGTAGATGCAGCATCAATCCAGTAACCATTCCAACCATCAGCTTTCAACTTAGGGAAAACTTCAGTGGTATAATCACCACCTTGGCAGGTAATAATGACATCCATTTGCTTCAGACTATTAATGTCTGTCGCATCCATAAGTGCTGGGGCAGTTTTACCACCAAACGCAGGGGCTTCACCACCTGCATTACTGGTAGAGAAGTAGAATGGCTCAAAATGAGCGAAATCATTCTCTTCAACCATACGTTGCATAAGGACGGAACCAACCATCCCGCGCCAACCGACCAGACCTACTTTCATGTCACTTTGCCTCGGTGCGTTAAAATAAAAAAGGGGGTTCGAGTGTATCAAAAGAGTGTATAACTGCAAGTGGTACACAATCAAAACAGCAAATATATTGTGCAATATATCTTGTTTATGTTACATGCAAAACTAATATAAATTTATGAATCATCGAAAAATTAAGAATATATAAAGAGAAGCGCTATGCTATGGATTGAGATACTGGCTGTTGTTGTGATTTGGTTAAGTTTTTGGTCTTTGATTCCGCGTGATGAGTGGTGGTTTCGAGGTGCCGATTTTCCAAGACTACAAATTTTAGCCCTAGGCTTTATCGCATTTATCCTCCTGTTGATTTGGGATGGGGAATGGGATTTAAGACGCCAAGTCATATTTGTTGGATTAATTGCTGCATTAGCATATCAATTGAAGATGGTCTTGCCTTATACCTTAATTTGGAAAAAACAGGTGAAACAGGTCCAACCAGATCAACTTGATCCATCAAAGCAAATCTCTTTAATTGTGTCGAATGTTTTAACACCAAATACAGAATATCATCGTTTGATTGAACAGATTCATCAGCATCAACCCGATATCGTATTGACGCTTGAAACAGACCAAACCTGGCAGAATGAACTTTCAGTCATCGAAGCGGATTATCCTTATCGTGTTCCAGTACCTTTAGATAATCTCTATGGAATGCATCTCTACAGTAAGTTGGAATTGAGTGATACCGAAGTCAAATTCATACTGAGTAATGAGATTCCTTCTATTCATACCACAGTGAAATTACGTTCTGGACAGCCTGTTCAATTATATTGTTTACATCCCAAACCGCCGAGTCCAACTGAAGCCAAAGACTCGACATTACGTGATGCTGAATTGTTGATTGTCGGTGATCAAATTAAAGACTTGGATGAAAGTTGCATTGTCATGGGAGATCTAAACGATGTGGCATGGTCTCGTACCACACGACTATTTCAACGTATCAGTGGTTTGTTAGACCCGCGTGTTGGACGTCATTATGTCAATACCTTCCATGCGGACTATCCGCTATTACGATGGTCACTCGATCATGTATTCCACAGCACTGATTTTGCTTTGGTGAAAATGGAGCGATTACCGCATATTGGTTCGGATCACTTTCCTGTGTACGTTGTTTTACAAACTGGACGACAATTTGAGCAAGTACAGCAAGAATTAGAACAGACGGATGCTGATGAGCAAGAGGCTCAGGAGGCGATTCAAGAAGGTATTGCGAAAGCTGAGAAAGAAGAGAAACAAGTGACAGATGAAATTGCGCAAGATTATAAAGATGGCAAACAAGTGTGAATGGATGCGTGTAAGAAATTGCTTACAATGAATGTGTCTGTTGACCCATAGTCACGAAGCGAGCTTAAGCGTAATCTAAGCTTATCGGCACAGGGAGTGGGAATGGAATGATCCCAATATGGAAGACGACGCCGACGGAAAATCATCATGGAGATGATGTAGGAAAGGAAAGCCAATAAAACAATAATATGATTTTTGAAAAGCACAACCTCATCGACCCGAGTTTTACAGGATGTAGAACTCGGGTTTAGTTTATGGTGGATTTAAACGTTTAAATGCATACAGGTCGAATGAATTAAATCTCGTTATTCAGCTCTAATCTTTTATTAATGCTATGATTTGCCAAAATGAAAATATTGAGCAGATGGGGTATGAGTTTGTTTCTTAAAAATATGAAAGACATAACTACAAGCAAATCCTTCGCTTCAATCGTTGTGTTAAATGTACTAATGAGCACCAGCGTATTTGCACAAGAAGCTGATGAAAAAATGATGGATGCGGTTGCATCTCAAGAACAGGTCGCGAACACTGAAGCTAAAGAAGCTAAAGAAGCTAAAGAAGCTAAAGAAGCTAAAGAAGCTAAAGAAGCTAAAGAAGCTAAAGAAGCTAAAGAAGCTAAAGAAGCTAAAGAAGCTAAAGAAGCTAAAGAAGCTAAAGAAGCTAAAGAAGCTAAA